>CADBNA010000398.1 GCA_902795835.1 uncultured Lachnospiraceae bacterium
CAAAAAGAAGAGCATGTGAAAAAAGAGCACGAGGCTCTGATAGACCGCATCGATGAAACCCTGCAGGAATCCATCCGCTATCACATGGTCAGCGATGTGGAGGTGGCATCCCTGCTCTCGAGCGGCGTGGATTCCAGCTATGTCGCCTGCCATTTTCACGGCGCGCGCACGTTTACAGTCGGTTTTGACTATGAAACGTACAATGAAATTCCCTATGCGCAGGAGCTCTCCCGTTCGCTGGGAATCGAAAACCACAGCAAGGTGATCTCGACGGAGGAATACTGGGCGGAACTGCCGCGTATCCAGTATTATATGGATGAGCCGCTGGCAGATGCTTCTTCCGCCGCCCTCTATTTTGTGGACAGGGAGGCGGCGGAACGGGTAAAAGTCATTCTGTCCGGCGAGGGATCAGACGAACTGTTCGGCGGGTATGTTATTTACCACGAGCCGATGTCCCTGGAGGGGTACCAGCGCCTGCCGAAAAGCCTCCGGAAAGGTCTGGCCGCCCTGGCCCGCCGGATACCCGGTCATCCCAAGGGCCGCGGCTTCCTGCTGCGCGGTGCCGAGAGTGTCGAGGAGCGCTTTATCGGCAATGCCAATGTCTATTCTGTGGCACAGCGCAAAAAAGTCCTGCGGTATACGACAGATACTGCTCCGTCCGACCTGACCCGGCCGTTTTATAACAAGGTCCGCCACCTGAAAGACACAGAAAAAATGCAGTATATCGATCTGAATTTCTGGCTGATCGGGGACATCCTGCTGAAAGCAGACAAAATGAGCATGGCACACTCCCTGGAGAGCCGGGTACCCTTCCTGGACCGCGGCGTCTGGGAATGCGCCAGAAAAATTCCACTGAGCGAAAAGGTCACCGACCGGAACACGAAAGTATGCTTCCGCGAGGCGGCGCACCGCTGCCTCTCTGACCGCCAGGCCGAAAAGAAAAAACTCGGTTTTCCGGTTCCGATCCGCATCTGGCTGCGCACGGACAAATACTATGAAATCGTCAAAAAGGAATTTCTCAGCGAAGCTGCGGAAAAGTTTTTCCATACCGGCGAACTGGTGCGCCTGCTCGACGCGCATAAATCCGGAAAAGAAGACTATGCCCGCCATATCTGGGTCGTCTATATGTTCCTCCTGTGGTACCGGGAATACTTTACAGAAGGCGGCTGCAGCGTGAGCATGGCAGACGAACTTGCCATCGAAGAGTGCAGGCGGGGACGCGTATATCGCTGAATTGCCCGAGGAGACAGGAGGAGACAGGCGGAGACCTCGAAGAGACAGGGGTCAGACCCCTGTCTCCTCCTTTGTCGCCTGTTTTCTAACTCCGTAAGGGTGACAGGGAGCCGTCCCTGTCTTCTTTATCTTCTGACTGAACCGGCCGAAAGAACTGGGAGGCTCCGCATGCTCCGCAGCCCGATCCCGACGGTTGAGATGTTGTGGAGCAGTGCCGTGGTTGCCGGCGGGAGGATGCCGAAGAAACCCAGGCCGATCAGGGCGGAGTTGACGCTCATGATGAACCGGTAGTTGAACCGGATGCGCCTCATCAGGGCCCGGCTCAGCTGCCGCAGTGTCAGAAGGGTATGCAGGTCGTCTTCTCCCACAGTGATATCGGCCACTTCTCTGGCAATCGCGGCCCCGGCGGATATCGCGATTCCCGCGTCCGCCTCTGACAGCGCCAGGGAATCATTGATGCCGTCACCGATCATGATCACTTTTCTGCCGGCGCTGTGTTCTTTTGCTATGAAGGCCGCCTTGTCTTCCGGAAGCACTTCAGCGCAGTAGCCGTCTATGCCTGTCCTGGCGGCGACTGCCGCTGCCGTCCGCTCGCTGTCACCGGTCATCATGACCACCCTGTCAAAACCCAGCCTGTGCAGGCCGGCTACTACCTCGGGCGCCTCCTGGCGGACCGGATCCTCTATGCAGATCACGGCAGCCAGCTCTCCGCCGATGGCCAGATAGAGATGGGAGTATTCCTGCGGCAGCGCATCAAAACATGCCTGCCCGTTTTCCGGCAGGATCACGCCCTCATCCTCAAAGATAAAATGATAGCTTCCGATCAGCACCCGGTCGCCGTCGACAGAGCTGGCGATCCCATGGGCGACAATGTATTCTACCCTGGTATGCTTTTCCTCATGATTCAGCTGGCGGGCACGGGCCTCGGAGACAACGGCATTCGCCATGGAATGGGGGAAGTGCTCTTCCAGGCAGGCCGCCAGGCGGAGCATCTCATTCTGATCCCGGCCGCCGAAGGTGACAATCTCCGCCACCCGCGGTGCGGCATGTGTCAGTGTGCCGGTCTTGTCAAACACAATCGTCTCCGCCTCTGCCACGGCTTCCAGAAATTTTCCGCCCTTGACATTGATATGATGCTCGCTGCAGTCTCTCATGGCAGACAGAACCGTTACCGGCATGGCCAGCTTCAGGGCACAGGAAAAATCGACCATCAGGATGGAAAGCGCCTTGGTGATGTTCCGTGTGAGAAGCGCCGTGAGGGCCGTGGCCCCCAGACTGTACGGGACGAGGGCATCCGCAAGATGCGCGGCTCTGCTCTCTGTCTCTGACTTCAGCTTTTCCGATTCCTCGATCATCCGCACGATGCGGTCATAGCGGCCCGTACCCTGCTCCTTCTGCACTTCGATCTCGCACTCTCCCTCTTCCAGAACGGTGCCGGCGTAGACATAGCTGCCGGGGCTTTTCATCGCCGGCAGGGACTCTCCCGTCATGGACGCCTGATTGACAGCGGCTTCCCCCGCCGTGACAACACCGTCCAGAGGGATGATCCCGCCCATGCGGACAACGATCCGGTCGCCGCAGGCGATCTGGCTCACAGGCACAAGCGTATCTGTCTCTCCGGTGCGGAGCCATACCCGGTCCACACCCAGGGCCATCCGCTGGGCGAGGTCATCCACGGATTTCCGGTGGGTCCACTCTTCCAGCAGATCCCCCAGCCCGAGCAGAAAAATCACGGAACCGGCCGTATCATAATCACCGGTTGCCATGGAAGTCACTATGACAGCGGCATCCAGCACGGGCACCTCCGTCTTTCTCCGAAGGAGGCACTTCACACCGCGCAGTACGTACGGGACAGACTGCACAAGCGTGACAGCACTGCTGACCGGCGCCGGCAGGAGAAACCGTTTTACAAGGCGTCTCACAACCATAAAAAACAGTCTGTCTTCATATTCCCGCTGGATCGCGCGGCCGGTATGCTCCGGCACGGATACGGCCGTAACACGGAAATCAAAATGAGACAACGCATCGATCACGCTGTCTCTTGAACCTGTATAGCAGATCACGGCATCGCAGGTCCGGTCACTGACCCCTGCCTTCGTGACGCCGGGCACATTCTGCAGATAATACTGCAGGCGGTCGGCCTGTTCCATTGTCATCCGGCGCCGGAGAGCGCGGACGCGGATCCTGCCCTTCGATTCACTTAAGATCCGGCATCTCATGCTTCCGCCGCTCCTGCCTGCTGCTGCGTCTTTTCTTCCGCCGCTTCCAGAATCGCCCTGGCGTCCTCTATCAGGGCCGCCTCTTCTGCGGCTTCCCGCTCTTCATTGATCTCTCTGGCGGCAGCGGCGATATCGCCGCAGTTCTCGCGGATCACCTCCACGTCCTTCATCACTTCATCCTTCATGCGCAGCACGGCCGCCGTCGTATGCGTGTAAAGTTTTTTCGCGTCTTTGCTGCCGATAATCTTCACGCCATAGCTTCCCAGCAGAAAACCGCCGGCCAGAATGCCAAGCCTGTTCCAGTGAAACATATATATTCTTCCTCCTATTTTTTCAGCTGCGAATTAAAGTATGTCTGCATATCGTGAATTTTCCGTTCTGATACATGCTGCTTCGCCAGGGTACCAGAAGGGGCAGAAGAGACCGAGGTCAGGGAGACAGGGGTCTGACCCCTGTCTCCCCTGTCTCCTCCCCTGTCTCCGTGGCGGCCGCAGGCGCAGCTGCCGCAGGATGCGCAGTTTCCGCCGCAGCCGCCGGACTTGTGGCTGCGCAGGAGATTTCTCGCGCACACATATACCAGCAGCGCCACCAGGAACAATGCTATGCAGTTTCCTATAACCGGTGCCATCTTTATCTCGCTGCAGCCGCATCTACCGAGGTGACGGTGCGGATTCTGTTCTCGGGTACATAGCCTTTGCGGAACAGCAGATACAGGATGCCGGCGATCAG
>CADBNA010000399.1 GCA_902795835.1 uncultured Lachnospiraceae bacterium
GTCCGCACCAATGCCGATACACCGGACGACGCGAAACGCGCACGTGCTCTTGGCGCCGAGGGAATCGGCCTCTGCCGTACCGAGCACATGTTCTTCGAGGAAGACAGAATTGCAGCCTTCCGTGAGATGATTATCTCTGAGACGGCAGAAGAGCGCGAAGCAGCTCTTTCCAAGATTCTTCCGTATCAGCAGGGCGATTTTGAACAGCTGTTTGAGGCCATGGAAGGCAACCCGGTCACCATCCGTTTCCTGGATCCGCCGCTTCATGAGTTCGTGCCGACAGATGAGATGGAGATCGCAAAGCTGGCAGCTACCAAGGGCAAGACAGTGGAAGAGATCAAGTCCATGATCGCATCCCTGCATGAGTTCAACCCGATGATGGGTCATCGCGGCCTCCGCCTGGTCGTTACCTTCCCGGAGATTGCCGTCATGCAGACAAAGGCTGTCATCCGCGCCGCCATCAATGTACAGAAGAAGCACCCCGAATGGGTGGTTACGCCGGAGATCATGATCCCGCTGGCCAGCAGCCAGAGAGAGCTCCGCTATGTAAAGAACATCGTAAAGACCACGGCAGACGCAGAGATCGCCCTTGCAGGCGTGAAGCTTACCTACCTGGTCGGCACCATGATCGAGGTTCCGCGTGCCTGCGTAAGAGCACACCGGATCGCGGAGGAGGCAGACTTCTTCTGCTTCGGAACAAATGATCTGACCCAGATGACATTCGGCTTCTCCCGTGATGATGCCAACAAGTTCCTGAATGCTTACTATGACCAGAAGATCTTCGAGAATGATCCGTTCGCAAAACTGGATCAGGTCGGCGTAGGACGTCTGATGAAGATGGCCATCGATCTGGGCAAGCCGGCGAACCCGAACCTGCACATCGGCATCTGCGGCGAGCACGGCGGCGATCCGAGCTCCGTTGAGTTCTGCCACAACATCGGTCTGGACTATGTGTCCTGCTCACCGTTCCGCGTGCCGATTGCCAGACTGGCGGCCGCACAGGCAGCGATCAAGGAGAAACAGCAGTAATCAGCTGGCAGTGCGCAAATGAAAAAGCAGTGTGAAGAATACTGCGCGAAAAGGCAGTACAGGGCTTGCACTTTCGGGTCGGATGCTCTATACTGACATCTGTAAAACAAAACAGGAGATCTTCAGGGCGGGGTGAGAGTCCCCACTGGCGGTACAGTCCGCGACCTGCCGAACAGGCAGCTGAACCGGTGAAACTCCGGTACCAACCGTATAGTCGGGATGGAAGAAGATGCGAGTATGGTTCATACTGTAATGCAGAAGTACTTGTGCGCCCGGATTATCTCCGGGCGCTTTTTCTGTGTAGTGAGCCCGGTCCTGACAGGCAGGACAGATCCGGTCCCGGCCGACAGGACTGGCCTGCTCTTGTAAGACGAGTCCCGTACATGCCTGCATTCTCGGGAGGCTGTTTAACAGGACCGGCAACACGAAGGCGCCCGAAGACCGGGCGGAAGATGGAGATCTCCCTCAATGCATTTATCCAGAGGAGGGAAAAAAGAGATGGCAATGGAGTCTGCGATGAGAAACACACAGAAGGACACAGCAACGGGCACACGCTTCGGAACGCGCTATATCGCGGTAACGGGCATTCTGGCAGCGGCGGCTTTTGCGCTTCAGCTGATAGAGATCCCTGTTCCGATGCTGATGCCGCCGTTTATCAAATTTGATTTTTCAGATCTGCCGGCACTGATCGGTGCCTTCGCCCTGGGGCCGGTCTGCGGCATTCTGATTGAACTGGTCAAGAATATTCTTCACACATTCGTATCCGGAAGCTTCGGAGTCGGCGAACTGTCAAACTTTATGCTGGGCGCAGTATTTACCGGTGTGGCCGGAGCCATATACAAACACAAAAAGACCAGAAAAACTGCAGTGATCGCTTCGTTTGCCGGAGCCGTTGCCATGGCACTGATTTCTCTGCCGTCCAATTATTTCATCGTGTATCCCGTATACTATAATTTCATGCCGAAAGAAGTAATCCTGGCGGCCTATCAGGCAATTATTCCGTCCATGAAGAGCATTCTGCAGTGCCTGATCTGTTTCAACATTCCCTTCACCTTTGTTAAAGGGATGCTGGATGTACTGGTTACACTGCTGATATACAAAAAGATTTCTCCGATTCTGAAGGGAAAAAGTATAAAGTAAAGGAGGCAGCCCCGAAATGGCGCATATCGAGAAGATCATACAGCAGACCCGGAACAGATTCCTGAACATGTATGAACTGCAGGGGATAAACCGCAAGGGACTGCCGAAACGGTATTTTGTGGCGTCACGCGCGCAGAGTGAGGAGGAATTGAAGATCCGCACCCGGAAAGACTCTGCGGACGGCGTGGTGATCTATGCGCTGTACGGGGAGAAGCGGGACCGGGTTGTTCTGATCCGGCAATACCGTTTTCCGCTGGACGATTTTGTCTATGAACTGCCGGCGGGGCTGGTGGATCAGGGAGAGACCTTCCGGGAGGCGGCCGTAAGGGAGATGCACGAGGAGACCGGCCTGACCCTGACGCCTGTGCAGGCGGAAGAGATGTTCGAGAAACCCCGGTATACGACAATCGGTCTGACAGATGAAGCCTGCGCGACCGTTTACGGATACGCGGAAGGCACTGTCAGCCGGGAATTCTGTGAACCGACAGAGGAGATAGAAGTCATCATTGCCGACCGGGAGGAAGTGCGCCGCATCCTGCGGGAAGAACGGGTAGCGCTGATCTGCGCATACCATATGATGCATTTCCTGCACGACGGGGAGCCCTTTGGGTTCCTGGGAAATGATGTAAAAAAATAAAAACAACCAAAACACTACATATTGTGTCCCGAAACCGCTTGAACACAAGATATGCCGACCTCCTGCAGGCCGGCATTTTTTTGTTCCAAAAACGAAAAAAACAGGTTGAAAAACCCCTGATTTTGGACTAAAATGGGCTTGTGAGTGGTAGAAAGTGGTAGAAGGTGGGAGAAAATGGGGACTTCCGCCCTGCCCGGGGAGTAATGCCGATGTTCATGGGGGAGTACAATCATACGATTGATGCCAAGGGCAGGCTGATCATTCCCTCCAGGTTCCGGGACGAATTAGGGGAAAATTTCGTTCTGACCAGGGGGCTTGACGGCTGTCTTTCCATATACTCTCAGGAGTCATGGAAGGCATTTGAACAGAAGCTGGCTTCTCTGCCGCTTGCCAGCAAAGAGGCAAGAACCTTCACCCGTTTTTTTGTCAGCGGCGCTGCGCCGTGCGAACTGGACCGACAGGGGAGAATTCTCGTACCGGCAACGCTGCGGGAATACGCCGGTCTCGAAAAGGATGTGATCCTGGCCGGGAACCTGGACCGCATTGAAGTATGGAGCAAGGAACGCTGGACAGAGAACAATGACTACGAGGATATGGATGCCATTGCGCAGGGACTGCAGGATATCGGGGCGATTATCTGACAATAGCTGTATCTGAGGCAGGAGCACATGGAATTCAGTCACACATCGGTCTTATTAAGTGAGACGATAGAAAATCTGAACATAAGACCGGACGGGGTGTATGTGGACGGCACATTGGGAGGTGCCGGCCACGCACAGGAGGTTTGCAGAAGACTGTCCGCTGGTGGAAGACTGATCGGCATCGATCAGGACGCGGACGCAATAGAAGCTGCGCAGGCTCGTCTTATTTCATATAAGGACCGTGTAACGATCCTGCGCGGCAACTATTGCGGGATGAGGGAGATGCTGGCCGCAGAGGGAGTATATGCGGCAGACGGCATTCTTCTGGATCTGGGCGTGTCTTCCCATCAGCTGGACGATGCTGGCCGCGGGTTCACCTACCGGGCCGATGCGCCGCTGGACATGCGAATGGACAGAAGGCAGGCGCTGAGCGCTTTTACGGTCGTGAATACTTACGGCGAAGGGGAGCTTTTTCAGGTCATACGTGACTACGGGGAAGAACGCTTCGCGAAGAACATCGCGAAGAACATCTGCCGGAGACGGCAGGAAAAGCCGGTGGAGACCACCGGCGAGCTGGCTGACATCATAAGGGCATCCATACCCGCCAGGAAC
>CADBNA010000400.1 GCA_902795835.1 uncultured Lachnospiraceae bacterium
TAGATCATTCCCTGAAAACGTCCGGCAGAGGGATCATAGTCTCCCGTTCTGCCTGCCATGACATTGGAGTCCACGTAGACTGGATATACGGGGTCGCACACAGCCACCACATTATCAATCCCGAAGATCTCCTGGATGTTCCCGCAGTCGCACTTCGCGCCGTCGGAAATGAATATCTCATCCGGAGAGATCCGGCAGCCTTTTTCCGCATAATCCTTCCTCGCAATCATCTCCCGAAGGAACTCATATCCCAGGTCAGGGGCATATCCCCGGAAGGTCTCCGCCTGTCCCATCTCATCCGCTGCCGCGTGCAGAGCTCTTATGACTTCCGGAGCCAGAGGCTGCGTTACGTCTCCGATCCCCAGGCGGATGATGTCCGCTTCCGGATGCGCCGCAACGTACTCCCTGACCTTCTGCCCGATCCTGGAAAATAAATAACTTCCCGGCAGTTTACCGTAATTGCTGTTTACCTTTGCCATATCTTATCCGGCCTCCTTCTGTGACCTCAAAGGGACGGTTCTTATGGGGTCCGATCCGATGTTTCCTACTCCCCGCTGGCACCGTAATTAGCCAGTACCCTGGCGGAGGGATCGCTGACGTCGCAGCCTTCCCAGCTTCTGTTGGGCATCCAGAAATCTGCGATCATCTGCGCCTGGCCGGGATAGTATTTCTCAAAAATGTCCCTGTACAGCAGGGATTCCTTTGTAAACGGCCTGCAGTATTCATATTTCCGGATTCCTTTTTCATACGCCTCATCCGTGTACACCTGCTCCGCGAACTCCACGATATCGTCTTTCAGGGAATGTCCCACGGCATCGGAAAAAGCCGCCTTTTCCCTCCAGAGGATGCTCTCCGGTATCAGCGCGTCTTTCTCGAAAGCATGCCGCAGCAGATATTTTCCCTTCCCGTACCGGTTCAGTTTCTTTTCCGGGTCAAGAGACATGCAGTATTCCACAAAGTCCAGATCCCCGAAGGGAACCCTGGCTTCCAGGGAATTTACGCTGATGCAGCGGTCAGCCCGCAGCACATCGTACATGTGAATTTCACGGATCCGCTTTTCCGCCTCTTTCTGGAAAGCTTCGGCATCCGGGGCGAAATCTGTGTACTTGTAGCCGAAGATCTCATCTGAGATCTCCCCGGTCAGGATCACCCGGATATCCGATGTCTCGTGAATGGCTTTGCAGACCAGGTACATGCCGACAGAGGCCCTGACCGTCGTGATGTCCCAGGTGCCGAGGGCTTCGATCACGGGCTCCAGCGCCTGGATCACATCCTCCCTGGTAATGATCACCTCGTGGTGGTTCGACCGGATGTAATCGGCTGTTGTTCTGGCGTATTTCAGGTCAATGGCGTCTACATCCATGCCGATCGCCCAGGTCTCCAGCGGTTTTTCGGAAAGGCCGGCTGCGATCCCGCACACAAGGGAGGAGTCCAGTCCGCCCGAAAGCAGGAAGCCAACGGGTGTATCCGAATCGAGCCGTTTTTTTACCCCTTCTATCAAAAGGTCGTGGATCTGCAATGCGATCCTGTCCATGTCATCCCTGCGGACGCTTGAAACATCCGACATATCCCGGTACCGGAAAAACTCCCCGTTCCTGAACCAGCATCCCGGGGGGAACGGCTTTATTTCACCGACCAGACCGACCAGGTTCTTCGGTTCCGATGCGAAGACATAGATCCCGTCTTCCCGGATCCCGTAGTAAAGCGGACGGATGCCGATCGGATCCCTTGCGGCGAACCAGGCATCCTCCTCCCTGTCGTAAAAGACCATGGCAAACTCCGCATCCAGCATGCGGAACATCTCCGTACCGTATTCCCGGTACAGTGCAGGCAGGATCTCACAGTCCGAATCGCTGATGAAGGAATACCCTTTCCTGATAAGCTCCTCTTTTATGGGACGGAACCCGTAGATTTCACCATTGCATACCAGAAGCAGATCGCCTTCCCCGGGTCCGGCGGCCGGCAGGGTCTCTCTGTTCCTGCAGATAAAGGGCTGCATCCCGTTCTCTGTAAGGCCCATGATGGAAAGGCGGTTAAAACCCAGCCATCCGTTTCCGGTATCGACGAGCCGGCTGCCGTCCGGTCCCCGGGACACGGTCCTTTTGAGAGCCTCCTGTATTTCCTCATAGCTGCCGCTGCTTCCGCAGAAGCCAAAAACTGAACACATGCCGCACCTCCCGTTCCGCGGACCGCCGGATGGCCGCTGACATCAACTGTCATCTGCAGAATGCGCAGGCCTTAGGATCCGCATAAAATGAGAAAAGGCGCCCTGGATTGATATCCAAGACGCCTTTGTCTCTATAGGGTCGTATTCTAAAGCATGTTCGGCGGACTGTCAAGCAGGAAAACCAATTAATTCTCTTTCTGTATGAGCATTTCAGGCATCTGGGGCATTTCTCCTTCGGCAAGTCATGCACGAATGATAAGGCCCCCCATATGCAGCAGGGGGCCAGAAGGACGTATTTCATGGGAAGAATGGCGAAGAAGGGAACCCTGTCTCCAGAAGATGAGCTCTAAGGAACCGTCCCTGCAGTTCACTTGATCAGATTTTCCAGTGTCTCAAACAATGCCTCCGGCTCTACAGGTTTTGACAGGTGCGCATTCAGACCAGCCTGCATGCTTCGCTGAACATCCTCATCAAAAGCATTTGCTGTCAGGGCAATGACAGGGATCGTCTTTGCGTCGTCACGCGGAAGGCTTCTGATAGCTCTTGTCGCTTCCAGCCCATCCATTTCCGGCATGCGCATATCCATCAGAATGGCATCATAATAGCCTTCTTCGTGTTCCTCAAACTTTTCTACGGCAATACGCCCGTTTTCCGCGTGATCCACTTCCATTTCGCGCATGCTGAGCACCATCATTATAATCTCGGCATTTACTGCGACATCTTCCGCAAGCAGCACTCTGCGGCCTTTCAGGTCCGCTGTTTTCTCTTCGAGCGCCGCATTCTTGCTTCGGAACGCCTCCGCGAATTCGTCCATTACCGTACTGGCAAAAAGAGGCTTCGACACAAACGTGTCTGCCCCTGCCTCACGGGCTTCATCTGCAATTTCATCCCAGTTAAATGAAGTAAGAATAATGACCGGCGTATCATTTCCCACAATTTTCCGGATCTGCCGTGTTGTTTCGACCCCGTCCATCTCCGGCATTTTCCAGTCGATAATGATTAGGTTGTAGTCTTCTCTGCGCCCATGACGTATGCGGACTTTATCTATGCCTTCCCATCCAGACTCTGCCGTATCGCAGCTGATGCCAACCTGACTGAGAACGATCTCCGCGTGTTCCAGAGCAATGGGATCGTCGTCAATTACAAGAACTCTCAAGTCATGCGGAACCAGACCGGCTTTGTCAATCTCCTGCTTTCTGTCAGATTCGCCCAGCGTAAGGGTTACTGTGAATGTAGTGCCTTTTCCTTTTTCGCTGGCAACATCGATATGGCCGTTCATGAGTTCCACGATGCTTTTCGTGATAGGCATGCCCAGACCGGTTGAGCTGTTTTTACTGGCAGGGGCGGACTCTTCCTGGCTGAACGGTTCAAAAATGTGTGGCAGGAATTCCTCGCTCATACCGATGCCGGTATCGCTGATGACAAATTTCAGCACTGCATTCCGGTCAAAACGGCGTCCTTCCTCGATAAGAAAATGTATTTTCCCGCCGTTCGGAGTGAACTTGACCGCATTTCCGAGGATGTTGATCATTACCTGCTTGAGCTTCATGGCATCGCCTATGTAATAATCATCCACCTGTCCAATCGTCCGGCAGTCATAAACAATATCTTTTTCATGGCATTGATCGCTGATGATCGTATTGACCTGCTCCAGCGCTTTGGCAAAAGAGAACTCTTCTTTCCTTATGGTCATCCGCCCGGATTCGATGCGGCTCATGTCCAGAATATCATTTATTATTCCAAGCAGGTGCTGGGCGGAGGCACCGATTTTGCCCAGATATTCCTTTACCTGGTCACTGGCCGTCGGATCGTTCATGGCAATATTATTCAAACCGATAATTGCGTTCATGGGCGTGCGGATCTCATGGCTCATATTGGAGAGAAAGGCAGTTTTTGCCTTGTTTGCGTTCTCTGCAGCGGCCAAAGCGTCCCTCATGGCCTCCCGGCTTTCCGACAGCTCCTTTTTCTGCTCCTGGTCTCTCTTCGCCGCTTCCTCCAGCTCTCTGCGGTATTCCTCCTTCTCATCCTCAACCACAAAGCTGTGCAGTAAGCTGGTACCCAGCATGCATCCCATCGCATACAGGGGCAGCAGCGGGAAAAAGATCTGGATCGTAATCAGGGTCATCATGGCGATGCCAAAGAAACCTATGGTCAGGTGCCGCAGGCGAACCCTGCCTTTTGATTTAGAGGCGACAAAGAGAGTGTAAACTGCTGTCGCCAGAAACATGAAAATCTGGATTCCGAGCGTTACATATCGGGCTATGCCTGCCTGATAAACCCCATTCTCATCAAACCAGAAGAGGACTGGTTTGAAGAAATTGACAACGACAAAAATGATTTCAAGAGCAAAGAATA
>CADBNA010000401.1 GCA_902795835.1 uncultured Lachnospiraceae bacterium
GAACCGCACGGCAATTGCCCTGGGATGCGCTGCCCTGCGGGACGATGCCTGGTTCAGGGAGACGGTCGCCAAAATCAGGGCCACGCGCAGCCGGACGCAGAAAGAACTCCGCGCGATGGGCTTTTCTCTGCAGGATTCGGGCGCTAACTTTGTTTTCGCATCACACAGCAAAATGCCGGCTGCCGGGATTTTCCGCGCGCTCAGGGAGCGGAATATTTTTGTGAGATATTTTGACCGCCCGAGAATAGACAATTACCTGCGGATTACCATAGGGACAGACGAACAGATGGACCAGCTGTTTGAGGCGCTCCGGGAGATTCTGAAAGAGTCCTGAAGAGGATCTTTTCCGAAACGGGCCGGACATCTCCGGTGGATTTATCCCGGCAATAATGGTATGATGATTCCGGCGGCAGAATGACGGCAGGGCCAAAGAACCCGGGAGCCGCGCACGAATACACAAAAAGGAGACATCCCTCCTCTGCAGGCGGGATTGAAAAGATAAATGGAAAACGAACTCCGGTTCGCAGTACTGATCGATGCAGACAATGTATCTGAGAAGTACATACGGATCATTCTGGAAGAAACAGCCAACAACGGCGTGGCAACCTACAAAAGAATATACGGTGACTGGACCAGTCAGCGGATGGCCAAATGGAAAGGCGTGCTGCTGGACAATTCTATCATCCCGATGCAGCAGTACAGCTATACGATCGGCAAAAACGCTACGGATTCGGCGATGATTATTGATGCGATGGATATCCTGTACTCCGGAAATGTGGACGGATTCTGTATCGTATCCTCTGACAGCGATTTTACGAGACTGGTGGCCAGACTCCGTGAATCGGGCATGCAGGTGATCGGCATGGGGGAGAGCAAGACGCCCCAGCCATTCATCTCCGCCTGCAACCAGTTCAAGTATCTGGATCTGCTGCTGGAGCAGAAGATCGAAGAAGAAGCTGCTGCAGAGGCGGCGGAAGCTGCCAAGAACGCGAAAGCCGAAAGCGGAAATGCAGCCAGGGCAAAGACACGGACGAAACAGCAGAAGGACCTGGAAAAGAAACGGCAGAAGGATCTGAACCGCGTGCGCAACACCATTGACGCGATCCTGGAAAAGTTCTCTGACGATGACGGATGGATTTTCTCCGGGAAACTGGGAGACCAGCTGTCAAAGCGGATGCCTGACTTCGATGTGCGCAACTTCGGCTTTTCCAAATTTACCTCCTTCATCAAGTCTCTGGGCAGCTACGAATACAACGATATACTCGACAATAATCATCAGAAGCAGATTTATTTCCGCCGCCGCATCAAAGATGCGGAGAAGGCAAAACAGGCATAGGGACGGCAGTTGAACAGAAAGGATTCGGATCATGAAGTTTACGAAAATGCATGGCTGCGGAAATGACTATGTATATGTCAATTGTTTTGAAGAACAGGTCCGTGACCCCGAGAAGGCTGCCATCCTGGTGAGCGACAGACATTTCGGGATCGGTGCAGACGGCCTGATTCTGATCAAGCCTTCCGATCAGGCCGATTTTGAGATGGAGATGTATAATGCAGACGGATCCAGGGGAGCCATGTGCGGGAACGGCATCCGCTGTGTGGCAAAATATGTCTATGACAACGGAATGACGGATCAGACCAGGATCACCGTCAATACCGGCAGCGGTGTGAAAACGCTGGATCTCTCCGTAAAAGACGGAAAAGTGGAGACAGTGCGCGTCAACATGGGAACGCCCGAACTTACCGCCTCCCGGATCCCGGTAATTGTGGATTCCGAGACGGCTGTCGAGGCTCCCATTCTGGCGGACGGCCGGGACTGGAAGTTTACGGCTGTGTCCATGGGCAACCCGCATGCCGTTGTATTTGTTGACAATCTGGACCGGCTTCAGCTGGAAGTAACGGGGCCGAAGTTTGAAAACCACTCCATATTCCCGGACAGAGTCAACACGGAATTTGTAAAAGTGCTGGACGATACGACAATTGAAATGCGGGTCTGGGAGCGGGGATCCGGCGAGACGCTGGCCTGCGGGACCGGATCCTGTGCGGCCGCCGTCGCGGCAATCCTGAACGGGAAGGTCAGCGGCAGCATCGTGACTGTCCGGCTGCGCGGAGGCACATTGCAGATTGAATGGAACCGTGAAGAAAATGCGGTTTATATGACAGGACCGGCAGTCACTGTCTTTACCGGGGAAATTGATATCTGAATCCGGGTGATTCGCCATATGCTTACCGCGGCGGTTCATTATACGAATCCAGAAAACTGTGGGTTTCCCCACGGAATGTGTAGCCCAGCACGGCGTTCAGATGGACGTTCTGCATGCTTTTGAAAATATTTCCCTCCACGTGGGGATTTGACTTTTTCAGTTCGGCGATGAGGCGCTTGGTCTCCAGACGTTTGGAACCTTCGCCGCCGTGGCCGTCGACGGAACAGGTGTCGGTAAAATGGCAGGCACAGCGGATGAACTGCAGTCCGTTGAAGTCCCGCCATTTTTTTATATCTGCCTCGCGGATCATATAGAGCGGCCGGATCAGTTCCATTCCCTCAAAATTGGTGCTGTGAAGCTTGGGCATCATGGTCTGGACCTGGCCGCTGTGCAGAATACTCATCAGCGTCGTCTCGATGACATCGTCATAATGATGTCCCAGGGCAATCTTGTTGCAGCCGAGATCCTTAGCCTGACGGTACAGGTATCCGCGTCTCATTCTTGCACAGATGTAACACGGGGAATGATCAATATGATCTACCGCGTCGAATATTCTGGTCTCAAACATGGTCAGGGGGATCCCCAGCAGCCCGGCGTTGCCCCGGATCATGCCCAGCGTCGTATCACTGTATCCCGGATTCATGCACAGATAGGTGACTTCAAAAGGTATTTTATTCCTTCTTTTCAGTTCTTTAAAAAGCATGGCCATCAGCATGGAATCCTTGCCGCCTGAGATGCAGACGGCAATGCGGTCTCCCGGCCGGATGAGATCATAATTGGTTACGGCCTTCACAAATTTTCCCATCAGGTCACGGCGGAATTGCCGGCGAAGACTTTTTTCGATACTGTCCCGCCTTTCTTCATCGGCGGATTCTCTTTTCAGGATTTCAGCCAGCCATTTTCCGTAACCGCCCTCCAGATGCCATGCCTGCCATCCTTTTTCATCCAGTTCATCGGCAATTTCCCTGCTGAGTAC
>CADBNA010000402.1 GCA_902795835.1 uncultured Lachnospiraceae bacterium
GGCCGAGGCGATGTGCGCTTCCAGGCTATCAACAACATGGAGCGCGTCATGCTCGACGACCTGATCGGGTACGAAATCCAGAAAAAGAAGCTGGTCGACAATACCAGGGCTTTTGTGGCAGGCCGAAAGGCCAACAACTGCCTTCTGTTCGGCGACTCCGGAACGGGAAAATCCACGAGCATCAAGGCCGTTGTCAACGAGTTTTACCCGCAGGGCCTGCGCATGATCGAGATCTACAAACATCAGTTCCAGGATCTCTCCAATGTAATCGCCCGCATTAAAAACCGGAATTACAAGTTTATCATCTACATGGACGATCTGTCCTTCGAGGAATTTGAGATTGAATACAAGTTCCTGAAAGCGGTGATCGAGGGCGGTGTGGAGACCAAGCCGGAAAATGTGCTGATCTACGCCACGTCGAACAGAAGGCATCTCATACGCGAGACCTGGCATGACAGGGATGATGTGGAGATGGACGCAGGCATGCACCGCTCGGATACCATGGAGGAAAAACTCTCTCTGGTTCACCGCTTTGGCGTGACCATCAGCTTCTCGAAACCGGGACAGCAGGAATATTTCCACATCGTGTCAGAGCTGGCAAAGCGTGCCGGCATCGATATGCCGGAAGAGGAACTCCGCAGAGAGGCAAACAAGTGGGAACTGAGCCACGGAGGGCTGTCCGGAAGGACGGCGGCCCAGTTTATCACATATCTTTCCGGCATGCAGGAATAAGTACCGGGGCGGAAAACGGCTGAAGCGGACGGAAAACCGGAAGCAAAAAGCGTCAGAGCGTACGGAAAAACCGGGGCGGAACGGAGAAAAACATGACATACGAAGAAGCGCGAACCCTGATGAAAGGCAGGCTCACCGGCGTTCACCTCGAGCTGGACAGGATGCAGAACCTGCTGGCGGAACTGGGACACCCGGAGGAGGGTATGCAGTTTATCCATATAGCAGGGACAAACGGAAAAGGAAGCATTCTCGCCTATATAGCCGGCGCCCTGATAGAAGCGGGGTTCCGCGTGGGAACCTATACCTCGCCGGTTGTTTATGAATATGGCGAGCAATACAGGATCAATAACCGCATGATCACCCATGAGGAATATACACATCTGGCGGAAGAGATCGGCGCGGCTCTGCAGAGAATGGAAGAGAAGGGTCTGGTTGCTCCGTCCAATTTCGAACTGGAGACGACGCTCGGCCTTCTGTGGTACCGGCGGGAAAACTGTGACTGGGTGGTGCTGGAGTGCGGCATGGGCGGCCGGACAGATGCGACCAATGCCATACCGGCGCCGCGACTGGCTGTTTTCGCTTCTGTCAGCATGGACCACATGGGTTACCTGGGAAATACCCTCGGCGAAATAGCGCGGGTAAAGGCCGGCATTATAAAGCCGGGCTGCACGGCCGTGACGGCGGAACAGCCGCCGGAGGTCATGGAAGCCCTGCGAGCGGAGGCAGAGATCTGTCAGGTTCCTCTCCGCGTCGGAAACACATCCGAAGCGGAACTGCTGTTTACCGGCTTTGAAGGGGTCCGCATCCGCTACAGGGGGCATGTTCTGGAATCACCTCTGGCAGGCGTCTGCCAGGTGGAGAACATGGTTGCCGCATGGGAGGCGCTCCATGAGCTGCAGGAGCAGGGCGTTCCCCTGACCGAAGAGATGATCGAAAACGGGCTGCGCCGCGCAGACTGGCAGGGCAGGTTTTCCGCCATCTGCCGGAACCCCCTGTTCATCGTAGACGGCGCCCACAATGCAAGGGCGGCGAAGATCCTGCGGGAGTCCATCGATCTGTACTTCCCCGACCGGAGAAAAATCTTCATCATGGGTGTATTTGCAGACAAAGACTATCATGAGGTCATCCGCCTGACCGCACCGGCGGCTGACCGCATCTATGCGATCGCCACACCGGAAAATGAGCGTGCACTGCCGGCAGAGGAACTGGCAGAAGCGATCCGTCCCTTCAATCCCCGGGTCGAGGCCTGCGCTTCGCCGGAGGAAGCGGTTGAGCGCGCGCTGGCCGCGGCAGGAGAGGACGATGTCATCCTGTCCTTCGGTTCACTTTCCAATATCGGGAGAATCACCGAATATGTCAGGCAGAGAGAGACCCTTCGGTGACCTCATGACCTCAGGGGACGGTTCCTTAGGGCTCATGTCCGCCTGGGTACAGTTGATTAGGGCTCAGAAACGATCACCAGGCGACCATGAGCCCTAAGGAACCGTCCCCTGAGGTCAAAAATGACACTTTAGGAACCGTCCCCAAGAGGCATTTCACGGAGGCTGAGTATGGCTGTCACTTCTTTTGCTGCTATCGTGATTGGCAGCTATGAGGTTAACCTGGAAATATTTGAGATTTCCCGGAAAAACGGAATTCACCGCATCGACCGGATTAAGCACAGGATTGAGCTTGGCAGACAGCCTTTTGCCAACAGCGGCCGCATCAGTCCGGAAATGGTGGAAGAACTCTGCAGGGTATTGCAGGATTTTATTAAAACGATCCGCATGTACCGGGTCACCAACGTCCGCGCCATTGCGACCAGTGCCATCCGGGAGGCGGCCAACGATCTGTTTGTACTGGGGAAGATCCGGCATGTGACGGGGCTGGATGTCCAGATCCTGAGCAATTCCGAGCAGAGGTTCCTGAGCTACAAGGCCATTGCGTCGATCGAATCGCGGTTCAACGATATGATCAAAAAGGGGACGGCGATTGTGGACCTGGACGGCGGCAGCATCCAGATCTCCATTTTCGACAAGTCGCAGCTGATCACCACCAGGAACATGAGGCAGGGCAGTCTGCGCGTGCGGGAGCGCCTGCAGGCGCTGGAGGCACAGACGACAGATTATGAGATGCTTGTGGAGCAGCTCATCCGGTATGACACCTCCAGCTTCCGGAAAATGTATCTCAAGGACCGCAAGATCCAGCATGTCATCCTGAACGGCGACTTCCTGTCCGAGATGATCTTCCGGGACCCGAAACACCGGGACCGCGCGTCCCGGACACTGGACCGGGACAACTTCGAGAAATGGTATGAGAAGATTGCGGGGAAGACGGAAAACGAGCTGGCTGTCAGCTATAATATCTCCCTGGAAAATGCTTCCCTCCTCCGTCCCGCGGCTGCGATCTGCCACCAGATCGTCGCCGAGCTGGATCCCTCGCTGATCTGGATGCCCGGCACCAGCCTGACCAGAGGCATGGTTTATGAATTCGCCGAGGGTACCAAGCTGGTGAAGATGTCTCACAATTTCGGCAATGACATCATCACCGCTGCGAAGCACGTCGCGCGCCGCTACGCGGTGAGCAAACCCCACACCGAAAATCTGGACATGACGGCGACGGCCATATTCGATGCCACGGCGCGCATTCACGGAATGGGAGGAAGAGACCGCCTGCTGCTGCGCATAGCGGTCATGCTCCATGATGTGGGAAAATACATCAGCTACGACAACATCGGCGAAAACTCCAGTACGATCATCATGGGCAATGAATTCATCGGCCTGTCCAGAGAAGAGAGGGAACTGATTGCGCTGTCTGCCAAATATACATTCGAACCCCTGCCGGAGTACGAAGAGCTTGTGCTGGAGAGCAGCATGGATGTTCCCCGCTATCTGAAGGTGGCGTCCTTTGCGGCGATTATTCAGCTGGCAAATGCTCTGGACCGCAGCCATATGCAGAAGGTCACAGGCCTCCGGGCGGAACTGAAGGAGCAGAAGCTGGTCCTTCACACGGAAGTCCGGGGGGAGTTCATCATGGAAACAGGCCTGATGAAGGATGAGATGGCCTTTTTCAACGATGTGTTCGGCGTACAGCCGGTGCTGAAGATTAAAAAGTCAGTCTGAGGAGAAGAGGCGTGATGAAGACGGATTACAGCATGTATGAAAAGCCGGAATACTATTGGAACAGGGAACTGTCCTGGCTCAAATTCAACCGAAGGGTGCTGGCAGAGGCGCAGGACCGTTCGATTCCGCTGTTTGAAAGACTGAAATTCATCAGTATCGTATCATCCAATCTGGATGAATTCTTTATGGTCAGGGTTGCCTCCCTGAAAGATCAGGTGCATACCGGCTACACCAGGCCGGATATCGCCGGCATGACGCCGCGGGAGCAGCTCGACGCGATCTCCGTCTCCGCCCATGCGATGGTAAAGGATCAGTACGCCGCCTTCATGGAAGACATTTTGCCTTCCCTGCGGGAAAACGGCCTGCATCTGCATTCCCTTCAGGAAGAACTGACAAAAGAGCAGGAGGACTGGATTGATCACTGGTTTGATACATCGGTCTATCCGGTGCTGACGCCGATGGCCATGGACTCCTCCCGGCCGTTCCCGCTGGTGAGAAACAAGAGCCTGAACATCGGCGCCCTGATCCGCCGCAAGGGAGAAAAGCAGGAAAAGGAAAAGAAAAAAAAGATGTTTGCCACGGTGCAGGTTCCGGCCGGCCTGCCCCGCTATGTGGAGCTTCCGCCGGATAAGGACGGCTGCAGAGCCTTCATCCTTCTGGAAGAAGTCATCGAGAGAAACATGGGCAGGCTTTTCCTGGGATACGATATCGTCTGCGCCCGCCCCTACCGGATCATGCGGAATGCCGAGCTGAGCATCGACGAAGATGAAGCCGCGGATCTGCTGGTGGAGATCAGCAAGAAGCTGAAAAAGAGGCAGCGGGGCGAGGTGATCCGCCTGGAGGTGGAAGAGGGGATTGAAAAAGACCTCCTGTCGATCCTGAAAAATGAGTTCATGGTACAGGAGGAGGATATCTACAGAATACCGGGCCCGCTGGATCTGACCTTCCTGTTCCGGCTGTACGGACTGGACGGCTTCGACATGCACAGAATTCCGCCCTATACGGCAGCGGACGTCCCGGAACTGCAGAATGATGAGGACATCTTTGAAAACATCCGCAGAGGCGACATTTTCCTGCATCATCCCTATATGTCGTTCCAGCCGGTCATCGATTTTGTGCAGCAGGCTGCACGCGATCCGCAGGTCCTGGCCATCAAACAGACGCTGTACCGCGTCAGCGGAAATTCACCGATCATCGCAGCCCTTGCACAGGCCGCCGAAAACGGCAAGCAGGTCACGGCGCTGGTGGAGCTGAAGGCCCGGTTCGACGAGGAAAACAATATCGTGTGGGCCCAGATGCTGGAAAAGGCAGGGTGCCACGTGATCTACGGTCTGGTAGGCCTGAAAACCCACAGCAAGATAACCCTGGTGGTGCGGCAGGAGGAAGAGGGGATCCGCCGGTATGTACACCTGGGGACAGGCAATTACAATGATTCAACGGCCAGGCTGTACACCGATTGCGGCATCCTGACCTGCGACAGGCGGATCGGCGAGGACGCGACAGCCGTCTTCAACATGATTTCCGGCTATTCCGAGCCGGAGCGCTGGAACAGCCTGCTGGTCGCCCCGATCTGGATGCGGGACGGGTTCCTCAGCCTGATCCAGATGGAAGAGGACTATGCCCGCAGAGGACATCCGGGCAGAATCGTGGCCAAGATGAACTCCCTGTGCGACAGGGGCATCATTGCGGCCCTGTACAGCGCTTCCGCCGCCGGCGTAAAGATCGACCTGATCGTACGCGGCATCTGCTGCCTGAAGACCGGCATCCCGGGCGTGAGCGAGAATATCACGGTCCGGTCCATTGTGGGCAATTTCCTGGAGCATGCCAGGATATTCTGGTTTTCCGGCGACGGCAGCGACACGGTCTATATGGGCAGCGCCGACTGGATGCCCAGAAACCTGGACAAACGCATAGAGATCGTATTTCCTGTAGAGGATGAGCGCCTGAAAAAAGAAGCCATCCATATTCTGGAGATGCAGCTGGCGGATAATGTGAAGGCTTCCGTGCTGCAGCCGGACGGGACGTATGTGAAAAAACCGGCCGATGACGAAGAAGCCTTTAATTCACAGGAATACTTCTGCCGGTATGCGCATGAGCGTGCCGCGGAGCTTGTGGAACTGGACAGAAGGGTCTTTATCCCGGCCGAACCGGAGACTGAGGAAATTCTGTACTGATTGCCAAAAATGAAATCCCGTAACCGCACAGATGAAAAATAATCAACAGATATAAATAAAACTGGTATTTTCCTTCCGTTTCATGTATAATTTCTGAATATGTGTGACGGGACGAAAGGAGAAGTATGAAACAGAGAACACTATCACTTCTTGTCGACAACACCTCCGGTCTTCTGACCAGAGTGGCAGGTCTTTTTGCCAGGAGGGGTTACAACATCGACAGCATCTCCGCCGGAGTGACAGCGGATCCGCGCTATACGCGCATTACCGTTGTGTGCACGGGCGACGATCTGGTCCTGGAGCAGATCCGGAACCAGCTGGCCAAGCAGGTGGATGTCCGGGACATCAAGATTCTGGAGCCGCAAAACAGCGTGAGCCGTGAGCTGGCGCTGATCAAGGTGCGGGTGGATGCCGGCGAGCGGCAGAACATGGCCGCACTCACGGATATTTTCCGCGCCAACATCATCGATGTGGGCAAAGACTCACTGATCATCGAGCTGACCGGTGCGCAGAGCAAGCTGGATGCCTTTTTGAAGCTGCTGGACGGATATGAGATCCTGGAGCTGGCTAGGACCGGCATCACGGGACTGTCCAGAGGAATGGACGACGTGATCTACCTGGATGACTGAGATATCATATATCAAATTTTATAAATATTTAGCAGATGGAGGAAACAACCATGGAAGCAAAAATCTATTATCAGGAAGACTGTAATCTGTCTCTGCTGGACGGCAAGACAATTGCGATCATCGGCTACGGCAGCCAGGGCCATGCCCATGCGCTGAACCTGAAGGAGTCCGGATGCCATCCCATTATCGGTCTGTACGAGGGCAGCAAGTCCTGGAAAAAGGCCGAGGAGCAGGGCATGGAGGTCTATACCGCAGCCGAGGCAGCCAAAAAGGCTGATATCATCATGATCCTGATCAACGATGAGCTGCAGGCAGCCATGTATAAGAAAGACATCGAGCCGAACCTGGAAGAGGGCATTATGCTCATGTTCGAGCACGGTTTCAATATTCATTTCGGACAGATCATCCCGCCGGCATTTGTCGACGTAGCCATGATTGCCCCGAAGGCTCCCGGACACACCGTCCGCAGCGAGTACCAGGCCGGCAAGGGCACGCCCTGCCTGGTGGCCGTAGAGCAGGACTACACCGGCCACGCTCTGGATCTGGCACTGGCCTATGGCCTGGGCATCGGCGGCGCCAGAGCCGGACTGCTGGAGACCACATTCCGCACCGAGACCGAGACCGACCTGTTCGGCGAGCAGGCAGTCCTCTGCGGCGGCGTCACCGCCCTGATGCAGGCAGGCTTCGAGACACTGGTGGAGGCCGGCTATGACCCGAGAAACGCCTACTTCGAGTGCGTCCACGAGATGAAGCTGATCGTCGACCTGATCTATCAGTCCGGCTTCGCGGGCATGCGCTACTCCGTATCCAATACGGCTGAATACGGCGACTATGTCACCGGCCCGAAGATCATCACCGAAGAGACCAAGAAGACCATGAAAAAAGTCCTCAAGGACATCCAGGACGGCACATTTGCAAAAGATTTCCTGCTGGATATGTCCTCTGCAGGCGGACAGGCGCACTTCCGCGCTCTGCGCAAAAAAGCCGCCGAGCATCAGCTGGAGAAGGTCGGACAGCAGGTCCGCAGCCTGTACAGCTGGAACGGCGAGGACAAGCTGATCAATAACTGATAAGTAAAACAGCTTGTATTACGGTCGAAGCTGACGTGCATAAAGACCCATCCGGGAAACGCTCTCGCTCTGTCCTCGCGCAGCGGTACTAAGCTCGTGCCATGCACTCGCTAAGGACCGGCGCTGCGGAGGTTCCCTTCTGGATCTTTGTGCACTTCAGCTTGCTTCTTGTATGAAATGTGTACCTGGAGGAATGCATATGGGTATGACAATGACGCAGAAGATCCTGGCGCACGCTGCCGGCCTGGAGAGTGTGGAAGCTGGCCAGCTGATTGAGGCGAAGCTGGATCTTGTGCTGGGTAATGATATCACGACGCCGGTGGCTATCCACGAGATGGAGAAATTCAGCCGGCAGCAGGTCTTTGACAGGGACAAGATTGCCCTGGTCATGGATCATTTTATCCCGAATAAGGACATCAAATCGGCGGAGCACTGCAAAGAGGTGCGTGAGTTTTCCCGGAAGTATGACATCACCAATTATTTTGATGTCGGACAGATGGGTATTGAGCACGCTCTTCTCCCGGAGAAGGGACTGGTGGTGGCCGGCGATGTGGTGATCGGCGCGGATTCGCACACCTGCACTTACGGCGCTCTCGGCGCTTTTTCCACCGGTGTGGGCAGCACGGATATGGCAGCCGGCATGGCGACCGGAAAAGCCTGGTTCAAGGTGCCCTCCGCAATCCGTGTGGTCCTGAAGGGAAAACCGAAAAAATGGGTGACCGGCAAGGATGTTATCCTGCACCTGATCGGCAGGATCGGTGTGGACGGCGCCCTGTACAAGTCGCTGGAGTTTGTCGGCGAGGGCGTCTCGGAGCTGTCCATGGATGACCGGCTGACCATTGCCAACATGGCCATTGAGGCGGGCGGCAAGAACGGGATCTTCCCGGTCGACGACAAGACCGTCGCTTACATGAAGGAACACTCCAAAAAGAGCTGGACAGCCTGGGAGGCAGACACAGACGCCGTCTATGACAGCGAGGTCGAGATTGATCTGTCTGCCCTGGAATCCACGGTGTCTTTCCCGCATCTTCCGGAGAACACGAAGACCGTCGCAGAAGCGGGAGAGGTGCGCATTGACCAGAGCGTCATCGGTTCCTGCACGAACGGCCGCATCCAGGATATGCGCGAAGCCGCAGAGATCCTGAAAGGCCGGAAGGTTGCCGACGGTGTACGCTGCATTATCATACCCGCCACACAGGCGATCTACCTGCAGGCGCTGGAAGAGGGGCTGCTGAAGATCTTTATCGAAGCGGGCGCCGTGGTCAGCACACCGACCTGCGGACCGTGCCTGGGCGGCTATATGGGCATCCTGGCAGCGGGAGAGCGGTGCATCTCCACAACCAACCGGAACTTTGTGGGCCGCATGGGCCACACAGAGTCAGAGGTCTATCTGGCGAGCCCGGCCGTCGCGGCGGCCAGCGCTGTCACCGGAAAGATCAGCACACCCGCAGAGCTGGGACTGTAAGGAGGGTAAGAAGAGAATGCAGGCACAGGGACATGTATTTAAATATGGGGATAACGTTGATACAGACGTCATTATTCCCGCCCGCTATCTGAATTCCTCCGATCCGGCCGAGCTGGCCACGCACTGCATGGAGGATATAGACAAATCCTTTACCGGAAAAGTGCAGAAGGGAGACATCATCGTAGCCAGCAAGAATTTTGGCTGCGGCTCTTCCAGAGAACACGCCCCGATTGCGATCAAGGCTTCCGGCGTCAGCTGCGTTATAGCAGAGACCTTTGCGAGGATTTTTTACCGCAATTCCATCAATATCGGCCTGCCGATCATCGAATGCCCGGAGGCCGCTGCGGCAATTCAGGCGGGCGACGAGGTCAAGGTGGACTTTGACAGCGGCATGATCTATGACCTGACCCAGGGCACCCAGTACAGGGGACAGGCTTTCCCGCCCTTTATGCAGAAGATCATTACCGCCGGCGGACTGGTCAGCTATATCAACGAAGAGGCCTGAAAAATACAAAAAATTCAAAAAAAATGCCGTCCGGAACTTTACTTTTTCCGGACGGCATTGTATAATCATATGCGTTGTCGGGGTATGGCTCAGTTTGGCTAGAGCGCACGGCTGGGGGCCGTGAGGTCGCAAGTTCGAATCTTGTTACCCCGACTTTTTATGCCCGCATAAATACTGGAAATGATAACAAAGCCAGTGTTTATGCGGGTTTTCTCATGCCCGTGTCTGGGACTTATATGCAATTCAAAACA
>CADBNA010000403.1 GCA_902795835.1 uncultured Lachnospiraceae bacterium
GCCATAACAGCGCCGGCGCCCTGGCCGTTCGGATCCTGGAATACGGACATAGCCATCTCGCCGTCCTTGATAGCCTGACGGCCATCAGCGGTGGCATCGATGCCGACGATCGGGAAGCTGCTGGGATCATAACCGTTGTTCTTGCAGGCTTCAATTGCGCCAAGAGCCATAGCGTCATTGTTGGAGATGATGCAGTCAAACTCGGTGCCGGCAGCAAGCAGCGGGGAAATCTTATTCATGGCCTCGGTACGGTCATACAGGCAGGCCAGCGGAGCGGTGGCTTCTTCAGCCTTGATGCCGCCGTCTTCCAGAGCCTTCAGAACAGACTCGGTACGAAGAGTGGTGGAGGTCTGTCCGATAATACCATTCAGCAGGATGTACTTAATCTCGTCTTTGCCCTGCTCCTTGAAGTACTCAGCCAGGAAATCGCCCTGGAACTTGCCGGAGGTGTGCTCGTCGGATCCTACATAAACAGCGTTCTCATTCAGGATGCTGACATCATCCGGAACACGGTTAACAAAAACAACCTTCATGTCGCCGGCTTCGTCGATAACAGCCTGGCAGGCGGTCGGGTCAACGACGTTAACGATAACAGCCTTCTGTCCGTCAGCAGCTGCAGCAGCTACATACTGGATAACCTTATTCTGGTCACCGTTGGCATCCTGTGTAGCCAGATCCATGCCGACTTCCTCTGCCTTTGCCTTGCAGCCGGCTTCCAGAGCGCTCAGGAACTCATCGCGCTGTGCCATGATCAGTGTGACTTTACCGATATCAGCCGCGTCATCAGCAGAAGCAGTAACGGCAAGACCAAGAGCCATAACAGCGGTAAGGCCAAGAGCAGTGATCTTCTTCACAAGTTTCATAGTTACCTCCCTTTCCTTTTTTGCACACATTCCGCATGCGATTACCTGTAAACGAAACAACAAACTGCAGCAACTGTGCCCGTGCACGCAATGAGAAAATTGCAAATATGTGAAAGGAGCTGCAACGTATTTAACTGCGTGCCCGTGCACGCATTTAGAATAACACTGTTCCCGGATAAATGCAATATCCGTTAAACGGATTTTTTGTTTTCGGCGTTTGTGCCAGTTCTTCTGTTAATTATTTGTGCGAAATTCCATATGCGTTTGATGCAATATAATGGCGGCCGGATCATTTTTCAAAAGTCTTCCGGACGAATTGCCGGGTATATGACAGGGGCTGCCTCACCGCACACAAGACGCGCTTCTATTTTCTTCCGGAAACACTTGCGCTCTTTCCCGCCGCAGCGGTACCAGGCTTAAACTTCGCGCCTGCGCACCCGTTTTCACTAAGTGCCGGCGGTTGCGAAGGTTTCCTTCAGAATATATAAGCGCGTCTTGTGCGCGGTGAGGCAGCCCCCACTTCAAATCAGGCAGACTGCGATTTTCAGATCCTCGCCACCCCGCTGTCACGGGCAGCCTGCGCCACGGCCTTGGCAACCGTCTCGCCGACTCTGGGGTCAAATGCCTTCGGGATGATGTAGTCGGCATTCAGCTCCTCGTCAGACACAAGCCCTGCCAGCGCCTGTGAAGCCGCCATCTTCATTGCCTCATTAATGTCGCTCGCGCGGACATCAAATGTGCCGCGGAAGATGCCCGGGAAGGCCAGCACGTTATTGATCTGGTTCGGGAAATCGCTTCTTCCGGTGGCAATAACAGCCGCGCCGGCTTCTTTTGCCTCATCCGGGAAGATTTCCGGAGTCGGATTTGCGCAGGCAAAAATGATGGCATCCTTATTCATGGATTTCACCATCTCTTTCGTAACCAGGCCGGGCGCGGAGACACCGATGAAGACATCCGCTCCTGCCAGGGCATCCGCCAGAGAGCCTGTCTGCCCTTCCAGATTGGTCTCTTCAGCCATCTCTTCTTTGATCCAGTTCATGCCCTCTTTGCGCCCTTTATAGATAATGCCGCGGCGGTCGGTCATGACAATGTTTTTGAATCCGGCAGAAAGCAGAAGCTTTACGATCGCAATGGCAGCCGAGCCGGCGCCGGACGTAACGATCTTGACGTCTTCTTTCTTTTTGCCGACAACCTTGAGAGCGTTCAGCAGGCCGGCCAGGGTAATGATGGCGGTGCCATGCTGGTCATCATGGAAGATCGGGATGTCACATTTTTCTTTCAGCTTGCGCTCGATCTCAAAGCAGCGGGGAGCAGCAATGTCTTCCAGGTTGATGCCGCCAAAGGAACCGGAAATCAGATAAACGGTCTCGGCAATCACGTCCACGTCCTTGGATTTGATGCACAGCGGGAACGCATCCACATCACCAAAGGATTTGAAAAGCACGCATTTTCCTTCCATAACGGGCATGCCGGCCTCCGGACCGATATCACCCAGACCCAGGACTGCGCTGCCGTCGGTCACAACCGCACAGAGATTCCATCTGCGGGTAAGGTCATAGCTCTTGTTGATGTCCTTCTGGATTTCCAGGCAGGGCTGGGCAACGCCGGGTGTGTAGGCCAGTGACAGATCCTCTGATGTCTTGACCGGCACGGTAGCTTTTACCTCGATTTTCCCTTTCCACTCACCGTGAAGTCTCAGAGATTCTTTTGCATAATCCATAGCTTTTCCTCCATATCCGTTTTTGTTTTTGTGGTGATATTACTATTTGAAATGCTTCGGGGCATTATATCTGTTTTTGTTTTATTAATTATACTCCGTTCAGCGCATCTTTACAATTGCGCGAGGTTCCCTTTGTTGATATATGCCGTGATTTATTCGACAGATCAGCGGGCGGCGGCTTTCACTCCTCAGCTTTCGGCAATGTCGATCCGCCGTATGGCATGACATACACACTTGCATCGGTTCCGAGCTTTTTAACCGCTGCCGCATAGGCTTCTTCCAGAGAAGCAAACGGTGTGAAGAAGATGCTCCGCACAAAATCCGGCTCCATCTCGGATACGAGATAAATATCCGCATGACCCATAACCTGGGCAATTGCAGCTGCCTTGTGACCGCCCAGACGGAAATCCCGTTTCAGATGGTCAATAATATCCTGCGGCTTCTCCGCCTCTTTCATCCAGGCTTCAAACGTCGGCTGGCCAAGGCCTTCTCTGCAGGAACCTACCAGAATCACCACGCCGCCGTCGCGGACTGCATGCTTCGAATTATCCAGTGCCTTCTGCGTCTGATACAGATTCAGGTCCTTCGGGGCGCCTCCCTGGGATACAATTACTATATCCGCCCTCTTCGGAATGCGGATCTTATACATCCGGTCGAGATACCCGCAGGCTTCCCGATGGGCTTTCACCACATCGCCGGCAGCAGCATGCACGATCTTTTTATGCTCGTCCAGCACGACATTGACGATAAAGTCCACACCGCACATAGCGCCGGCCTCTTCAATGTCCTCACGGACCGGGTTGCCCTCCAGATGCCCGGCATATGCTTCCTCATCCACCATCAGGGAATGATTTTTCTGAATCGCCTCAAAGGTTGACACACCGGGCATAATAGCCTTGTATCCGCCAGAGTATCCTGCAAAATAGTGATATTCCACATTCCCCAGGCAGATCCGCATGTCGGCTTCCGCCACTTCTTTTACAACATCAACAGGTGTGCCTCTCTTCGTCACACCCAGATGTGCGCATTCAGAATTATCGGCGTCCTTGCAGCAGATCTCTTCATACGCACGGTCACCGGCCAGATGCCTCTTCTCCTCTTCCGTATGCTTCCGGTGACTGCCCAGCGCAAAATACAGCGTGATGTCATCCGCC
>CADBNA010000404.1 GCA_902795835.1 uncultured Lachnospiraceae bacterium
AGGCGATCAGCGCCGTAAACGTCATGATGAATGTACTCGTGCCTACCGCTGTCTTAAGCTCCATTCCGAGAAAAGCCGTAAACACAACAAGCATCATCATGCCGCCGCCTGTTCCCACAAAGCCGGTGCCAAAGCCAATAGTAAGACCAAAGAACAGGGAAACCGCAATACCCTTCCAGTCAAGTTTTTCACCCTTCATAGCCTGCTCTTTACGGCTCGTATCAGGCTTGACAAGAAAACGGATTCCAATAAAAAAAGTGAGAAACAGCGTAAAACTGCCGAGTACCACATTTCCTGCGAGAAAAGCCGCGTAACTGCCCACCGTGCACATGGTGAGGATACAGGTCAGCATAATCCAGCCGCGCTTCAGATCGATATTCTTATGTTTTGCATAGGTATAGGTTGCAACCGCGGAACCGAGGATGTCTGAAGCCAGCGCGATCGCTGTAGCCTGATAAGCACCTGTTTCGCCGGAGAATGAGGGACACAGGACAATCAGGATCGGCACCATGACCGTTGCCGCCGACAATCCGGCAAGCCCTGTTCCAATTCCGGCTCCAAGAGAAGCTGCAATATACCAGATCCATTCCATCTGTACAGGCTCTGCCTCCTTCGCATTTAAATATTCATCTGCCGTACATTCTGGCCACACCGTCTTTTTGCCTTACGGTCCGTCTTACTGCCGTTCCCCGTGAAATGGATTATTTTGATCAGACGAAAAAATGGCCGGATGTATCTTTTACAGGCCATGATCCCGTTTTTTCCCGAAAATCCACCTGGTCGGCTCAGACGGAAGCCTGACTGGATACGGGGGCGGAATCACGAGAAAGAAAGCCCTTCTGGAACTGGAAGGTATTGATCTTAATCAAATCGCACTCTCCAGTTCTCATCGGCATATGCTTCAAAACACATTCTGATCTGATCTTCATTACATTTTTCTTCAGCCAGTACAGGCAGGCAGTCTGCAGAAAAATAACCGATTCCCGTCGTCTCGATGTTTTCGGTGAACCTTCCGCCTCTGCTTTCACATAAAAAGAAGATCTTAATGATTCCGAACGGGTATGGCTGCGGATTGTGTTTATCCTTGTCCTGAACAGCGATCAGTCTGCTGACTGTCACATCGAGTCCGGCTTCCTCTTTCGCTTCTTTCACGGTATTCTCTGCCGGAGAAAGGTTATACTCGCACCAGCCTCCAGGCAGTGACCACCTGCCATTCTCACAAACCAGCAGGATGCAGCCGTCCCTGAATACAGCAGCCCTTGTATCAATTTTCGGTGTCTGATATCCGGCATCCGAGCAAAAGAGGCTTGTAATTTTCTCAACCGGAATATCGGTACGCATAGACATCATTTCCGCTGAAATCTCTCTGATCCGCTGATACCGGTCCAGATCATATACATCTTTCCCATAGTACAGTCCGGCCTGGGCAAGGCTCTGAAGTTCTTCCGCCCATCTGATGATCTGATCATTCAATTTCATAGTACCGTCTTCCTCTCAAAAGTAAGCCTGATGCCCGCAATCCGTTTTTCTGCCTGTGAACCGTATAAGAATTGATTTTTTCCGTCACTCTTTATTTCCTGATGAACCGCTCATCATCCCCAAGGTCTTCGCTCACAAACCGTTCCACAGTCATATGCAGGTCATATTTTTCCCGGAGCGCGGCAAGTTTTGCCATCATGGGACTTGCATGATGAGCATCAATGGCGGACTGGTCCCGCCAGCTGTCTATAAGAAGAATGGTCTCAGGATCATCCAGCGGCTGGAAATACTGATAGCGCAGATTGCCTTCCTCCGCCCGAATAGCGGCCATGATTCCTGAGGATTCCATTTCCTCAGCGAATGCCCGTGCTGATCCATTGACTCCTTTATAATATAGATTGACCGTGATCATCCCTTCTGTCCTTTCATAAACAGATACTATCTATATGAATTACTCTGTTATCTCTACCAGATTTCCTTCCACTCCGACTATGCAGCTTTCATAATACCCGTCACCGGTAGTACGCGGGCCGCTGATCACCTCATATCCATCGTCAGTCAGACTCTTCGTGATTTCGTCAACTTTCAGCCTGCTTCCGACACTGAAAGCGATATGGATATAGCCTGTCCGCATCGGATCCTTCTCCGGATCAGCCGTTCCCGGCTTTGTCATGATCTCAAGCC
>CADBNA010000405.1 GCA_902795835.1 uncultured Lachnospiraceae bacterium
CTCCGAGGCGATCCGGGACGATGTGATTCCCAAGATGGAGCATCTGAGAAAGCACGTTGACGAAGCGGAGATGCTGATGCCGGAGAAGAGCTGGCCGTTCCCGAGCTACGGTAAGCTGCTGTTTTCCGTGTATTGACGTACTGACGGAAGCGGTACTTCAGGCATGAGAAGGCCTCAGTGATGTTTTGACGGAGGAGACAGGGGGACATGGACCGGAACAGAAAACTGATCCTGAATGACGGAAGTGAATTCATGGGAACCGGCTTTGGGGGCGGAAAGGATGCTGTCTGTGAGGTTGTATTCAACACATCCATGGCAGGATATCAGGAAATTCTCTCTGATCCTTCTTACACGGATCAGGCGGTGGTGATGTCATACCCGCTGATTGGCAACTACGGGATCACGAACGAAGATTTTGAGAGCAGGGTGACCGCCCCATCTGCTCTACTTGTCCGGGATCTTAATGAAGCGCCTTCCAACTTCAGGTCTGTGCTGTCTCTTTCTGAACTGCTGGAAGAACAGGATATTCCGGGAATATACGGTGTCGATACAAGGAGGCTGGTCAGGCACATCAGAGATCACGGAACCTGCCGTGCCCTTCTGACAGGGGCCGGAACGCCGGTTCAGGAAGGATTGCAGATCATCCGGAATACGCCTGAAAGACACGATGCGGTAAAGAGACGGAGCTGCACAAAAAAGTGGTACAGCAGGACAGCCAACCCTGAATTTCAGGTGGTGGCTGTCGACTGCGGCATGAAGTCAAATATCGTCCGGATGCTGAACGCTTATCGGTGCAATGTGACCGTTGTGCCATATGATACAGGCCCCGGAGAAATTCTCTCTCTGGCCCCGGACGGCATACTGATCTCAAACGGACCGGGAGACCCGACAGATGTGCCGGAGGTGATACGGACACTTCGGGAGCTTCGGGGAAAACTGCCGATGTTCGGCATCTGTCTCGGACACCAGCTGATCGCGCTGTCATATGGCGCAAAGACGTATAAGCTGAAATTCGGACACAGGGGAGGAAACCATCCGGTCAGGAATGTCAGAACCGGGAAGATTGAGATCACCAGTCAGAATCACAGCTATGCGGTGGAGGAAGGCAGCCTTTCGGGAAGCGGGCTTGAAGTATCTCATGTCAATCTGCTGGACGGGACGGCAGAGGGACTTTTCAGCAGGGATGACCGTGTGTTTTCCGTGCAGTTCCACCCGGAAAGTGCGCCGGGGCCGCAGGACAGTTCTTATCTGTTCAGAGAGTTTACGGAGCTGATGAGGAGAAAAAATGCCAAAGAGGACAGATATTCATAAGGTGCTCGTGATCGGATCCGGTCCCATTGTGATCGGGCAGGCGGCCGAGTTTGACTATGCCGGGACACAGGCCTGCCTGGCTCTGAAAGAGGAGGGATATGAAGTAATTCTGGCAAATTCCAACCCCGCTACGATCATGACAGATCACGCGATTGCGGATAAGGTCTATATGGAGCCTCTGACACTTGAGTACGCGGCAAGAATCTGCCGCTATGAGAGGCCGGATGCACTGATCCCCGGCCTGGGCGGACAGACCGGCCTGAATCTGTCCCTGCAGCTCTATGACAAAGGAATCCTTGATGAGTGTGAGATTGAGATGCTGGGAACCGGTGCGGAAAGCATCCGGCAGGCCGAGGACCGGGAAAAGTTCAGAGTGCTTTGCGGACAGCTCCGGGAACCGGTGGTCCCCTCCATGACCTGTGAGAATATGGAGGAAGGGCTGAAGGCGGCGGAAAGGATCGGCTATCCGGTTATTTTGAGACCGGCATTCACTTTAGGCGGAACCGGCGGCGGTTTTGCCGAAAACGAGGAGGAAATGCGGGAAAAACTCCTGCATGCGCTTTCCGTCTCCCCGGTTTCCCAGGTACTTGTGGAAAAAAGCATCAGGGGATACAAGGAAATTGAGTATGAGGTAATCCGGGATGCCAATGACACGGCCCTTACGGTCTGCAACATGGAGAATCTGGATCCTGTGGGGATTCATACCGGCGATTCGATTGTGGTTGCCCCGAGCCAGACCCTGACGAACAGGGAGTATCATATGCTGCGTGACAGTGCGCTGCGGATCGTCCGGGCGCTGAAGGTGAAGGGCGGGTGCAATGTCCAGTTCGCACTGGATCCGGAATCCTTTGATTATTATGTGATCGAAGTCAATCCGAGGGTATCCCGCTCTTCCGCACTGGCTTCCAAGGCCAGCGGGTATCCGATTGCGCGGGTGTCCGCCAAAATCGCAGTCGGCATGACGCTTGACGAGATCCGCCTGGCCAACACACCGGCCTGCTTCGAGCCGGCTCTGGACTATATAGTGACAAAGATGCCCCGGTTTCCTTTTGATAAATTCACTCTTGCATCAAATACGCTCTCGACACAGATGAAAGCGACCGGAGAGACCATGAGCATCGGCCGGACCTTTGAGGAGAGTCTGCTCAAGGCGATCCGGTCACTGGAAGACGGAAAGAATCATATCCATCTGGAAAAGTTTGACGTCAAAAATCTGTCAGATAAAGACGAACCGGAAAACAGGCAGGAGGCGGTAAGGAAGCTGCTCTCCTACATCGAAGAAGGAACGGACGACCGGATCTATGCAATCTCGGAACTGCTCTGGCTCGGCGCTGATCTGCAGGTCATCTATAACCGGACGAAGATCGACATGTTTTTCCTGGATAAGATCAGGAAGATTGTCGATTTTGAAAAGCGGCTGGAGCAGGCAGCACAGCCGGAGAGGGGGCTGAATGCAGGCACAGATCACGCGGACCGGATCGGAAGAGATCTGCTGTATGAAGCCAAGCGCATGGGCTTTTCAGATTCCTATATCGCAGAGCTGACGGGTCTGACAGAGGAGGAAGTGTGGCTGCTCCGGAAGCGGTATCAGATGCGCCCCGTATACAAGATGATCGACACCTGCGCCAGTGAATTCGAGAGCTATGTCCCGTATTTCTATTCAACATATGAGGAGGAGAACGAATCTGCCGTCACAGAGAACAGAAAAATCATCGTTCTCGGTTCCGGCCCGATCCGGATCGGTCAGGGCGTGGAGTTCGATTACTCGACGGTTCACGCCGTGAAGACCATCCATGACATGGGATATGAAGCCATCGTGATCAACAACAACCCGGAAACGGTTTCCACGGATTATACGACTGCCGATAAGCTCTATTTTGAACCGCTGACCGTAGAAGACATCATGAATATTATCGATCTCGAAAAGCCGGAAGGCGTGATCACATCCCTGGGCGGGCAGACGGCCGTAAATCTGGCGGAGCCGCTTACCGCAAGGGGAGTCCGCATTATCGGGACGGATGCGGAGGCCGTTTTTGCCGCGGAGGACCGGGACGCGTTTGAAGAAGTGATCAGGAAACTTGGCATCCCGCATCCGGAAGGAATTGCCGTCCACAGCATACCGGAAGGGATCAGGGCGGCTTCCAGTCTCGGATACCCGGTTCTGGTACGCCCGAGTTTTGTCCTGGGCGGCAGGGCTATGGAGATCGTCGCGAATGAAGAGATGCTGGTCAGGTACCTTAAGAATGCGGTTGAGGTCGACAGAGAACGTCCTGTTCTGATCGACAGATACATTGTGGGAAAAGAAGTGGAGGTGGACGCTGTCTGCGACGGAAACCACGTGTTTCTGCCGGGTATCATGGAACTGGTGGAGCGCACCGGCGTTCATTCCGGGGACAGCATCAGCGTATACCCGCCTTTTTCCATCCCGGAGAAGGTCTCGGAAATCATCACAGATTACACGGAAAGACTCGGACTGGGGATCGGCATCGCGGGTCTGTACAATATCCAGTTTATTGTGGACGGGGAGGACCGGGTCTATGTCATAGAAGTCAATCCCAGGGCCTCAAGAAGCGTTCCGTTTCTCTCAAAGTCAACAGGCATTCCGCTGGTTGATATCGCCGTAAAGGCAATGCTCGGGACAGACCTTGTAAAGCAGGGATACGCCGGAAAAAAGCCTTTCCCAGGTTCTTTCTGGTACGTGAAGGCACCAGCCTTTTCCTTCGAAAAGCTGAATGGTATGGATGCCTATCTGTCTCCTGAAATGAAATCCACCGGGGAGGCAATCGGCTATGACAGAAGCCTGAAGAGAGCCTTTTACAAAGCGCTCAAGGCTTCCGGTGTCAAAATGAAGGAATACGGGACAGTTCTGGTAACTCTGGCGGATGAGGACAAGGAAGAGGCACTGCCGCTCGTGAGGAGGTTCTATGAGCTCGGCTTCAATATTGAGGCCACCTCGGGTTCAGGCTCATTCCTGAAGGAACACGGGATCCGGACCAGGATCCTCGGAAAGATCAGTGAAGGCAGCGACGATATACTGAAATCCATCAGGGCCGGATATGTGAGCTATATCATCAACACCCGGGCTATTCTTTCCGGCATACATTATCAGGATGGCATAGCGATCCGGCAGTGCGCCATCATGAACGGGATTACCATGTTCACATCACTGGACACGGTCAGGATCCTGCTGGATGTGCTGGAGGATATTGTGCC
>CADBNA010000406.1 GCA_902795835.1 uncultured Lachnospiraceae bacterium
CTCCGACAGGCGTTATGAAGGAAGACTGGTCTCTGGCAGCTCACTACCTGGCTGAAGTTTATGAGCAGCATGAGGATCCGGATGCCTTTATCGCCGGTATCAAAGACGGTTCCATCAAACTGATCGAAGATGAGAAGTTCAACCAGCTGATGGATACCTTCGATGTTCTGAAAGACAATAACTATGCAAAATCTTCTGCCATTTCCGCAGAGCGTGAAGTGACAGAGCAGAAGCTGGCGGAAGGCGAGCTTGCCTTCATGTTCGGCGGCAACTGGGATTGGTCCGTGCTCAATGCCTTTGATTATACCGAGAACATGGGCATGATGCCGGTTCCGAACGATGCCGATGACGGCTCCAGCGAAAAGCTGGTCGGCGGCGGTTCCAAATACTTCTTCATCGACTCTTCTGAGAACATCACAGATGCTGAGCGTCAGGCAGCCAAGGATTTCCTGAACTGGCTGGTATATGATGACGAAGGCCAGGAATTCCTTGTGACGGACTGCGCTCTGGTTCCCGCTTATTCGAACATTGAGAAGGAAGTCGTGGATCCGCTCGGAAAGTCTGTCAAGAAATACTCCGATGAAGGCGCTCTGATCCCGAACTACAACTATCTGCCGGATGATCATTACGCACAGTGCGGCGCAATCTTCCAGCAGTATCTGGCAGGTCAGCTTGACCGCGAAGGCCTGGCAGAGCAGATCACCAATTACTGGGCAACTGCAGAAGTCGGCGAGCACTGACAACGGCGGCCTCAGCCGGGGGCTGCATGACATGCGGCCTCCGGTTCTGTGAGAGGAAAGATATATGAAACAGAATACAGTATCCTATAAAGTCAAACAGTATTTAATGTTTGCGGGTCCCGGTACGATTCTCTTCCTGGCAGTCGTGATCATACCGTTTATCTATGGTCTGTATCTGACGATGACCAGCTGGGACGGCGTCAGCCTGACCAAGCCTTTTGTCGGTCCTGAGAATTTTGTGAATGCGTTTAAAGATACCGCGTACTGGGCTGCGATGGGACGGACGATCATTTACTCTGCCATCGCGGTCATACTGATCAATGTCGTCGCGTTCGCGCTTGCGTATCTCGTGACAAAGGGCATCAGGGGACAGAATTTCTTCCGGGCCGGTTTCTTCGTGCCGAACCTGATCGGCGGTATCGTACTCGGTTACATCTGGAAATTTGTGTTTAACCGTGCGTTTGTTGCCATTGGCAGTGCCATTACCGGCGGCACGGCCCCGTCTCTGCTGTCCACTCCGCAGGGCGCGATGTTCTGCCTGATCCTTGTATCTGTCTGGCAGTATGCCGGCTATATGATGCTCATCTATGTGGCCGGTTTCATGAGCGTCTCGGCCGATGTCAAAGAGGCGGCGATGATCGACGGCTGCAACCCGAAGCAGGCCATGTGGCGCGTGACGGTTCCGCTGATGCGCTCGTCCTTCGTTCAGTGCATCTTCCTGAGCATCACCCGCTGCTTCGTTGTGTACGATGTCAACCTGTCCCTGACCAAGGGCGAGCCGTTCAACTCATCGGTCATGGCCGCCATGCATGTCTACAACCAGGCATTTACCTATAAGAAATATGGTCTGGGCCAGGCGGAAGCACTGATCCTGTTTATCGTCTGTGCGGTCGTCGGCGTAACGCAGGTCGTGATCGGTAAACGAGGGGAGGTGGAAGCGTAATGACAGATAATGAAAAAGCTGCAAGAAAGAAAAAAGTTTCGAATCTTGTGATGTGGATTATTCTGCTGATCGTGTTCCTGGCCTTCATAGCACCGTTTATTCTTGTTGTGATCAATGTCTTCAAGACAAAAGCGGACATCACATCCAACCCGCTGGCGCTGATCGGTGCACACGGATTCACGCTTGCGAACTTCCCGGATGCGATGGCTAAGATGAACTTCTGGAGGGTGTTCTCGAACTCCCTGATCATTACGGTCAGCGCCACGGTCCTGACGATCCTGGTCGCTTCCATGACGGCGTATGTCTACGTCCGGTACAGCAGCTGGAAAGTCTGCACCATCATGTTCTCCCTGATGATCGCATCGATGGTCATTCCGTTCCAGGTTCTGATGGTTCCGCTGGTATCCGTGTACGGAGGTATCCTCGGCGTGCTGAACCACAGACTGACGCTGATCCTGATGCACGTAGGCTTCTCAGTCTCCATGGCCATGTTCATGTTCCATGGAGCGATCCGCACGAATATCCCGCTGGAGCTGGAAGAGGCCGCGACGATCGACGGCTGCTCAAAATGGCAGACCTACTGGAAGATCGTTTTCCCGCTGCTGAAGCCGACGATCGCCACAGTGGCCATTATCAACGCGATGGCGTACTGGAATGACTATCTGCTGCCGAGCCTTGTGCTGACCAAGAAAGAACTGTACACGATCCCGATCGCCACACAGGCTTTCTACGGCACGTACTCGACCGATATCGGCCTCGTCATGGCTGCCCTGCTGCTGGCCATGCTGCCGATCCTGATCCTCTATGTCTTCCTGCAGCGCTTTATCGTGGAAGGCGTTACGGCAGGCGCTGTAAAGGGATAATCGTCTTAAGTCATGTTAAAGAAACTTTTTGATATGGAAAATCCGGTCATGCAGGCTCTGTCGATAGCGGCAGACCTGCTTGCCCTGAACCTGCTGACGCTGCTGTGCTGTCTGCCGGTCGTAACGGCCGGTGCAGCATGGGCGGCGCTCCATGATGTGACACACAAGATCGTACTGCGCGAAGAAACGTATCCGCACCGCATGTTTATGCCGGCCTTCCGCGCAAATCTGAAAAACGGGATCCCGCTGGGGCTGCTCTTTCTCGGCGCTGCAGGCGTGGTCATCCTGAATTACCTGGCGGCATCGGCGACGCTTCCGCCGTTACGGTTTCTATCGGCGGCGCTCCTGCTGCTGCTTCTGGCTATCGGAAATTATGCGTTTGCCCTGACGGCACGCTTTGAAAATACACTGACAGAAACTCTGAAAAATGCGGTCCGGCTGGCCATTGGCTGCTTTCCCCGCACATTGTGGATGGTCGTATTTGAGACTGCGCTGTATATCTGCAGTATACATTTTTATACCATCGGTGTCCCCATACTGTTCCTGTTCGGTTTTTCTCTGCCCTGCTATGTCTGTGCACTGCTATACAGCCCTGTCTTTAAAGAACTGGAGGAAAAGGACCGCACATGAGTATCCGGATTGATTCTGAAAACGGGACAGTGACGCTGCATACCGCACGGACGACGTACCAGATGCAGACCGGAACCGGAGGGCATCTGCTGCATGTATACTACGGACCCCGCACCGGGGGAAGGTTCGCGCAGTCACTTGTCCCGGCGGACCACGGGTTTTCCATGAATCCCTATGATATCCGGGAGGGCAGAAACTATTCGGCGGACCAGCTTCCGCTGGAATACCCGGGGAGCAATATCGGGGATTTCCGGACGGCTGCTGTCGACCTGATAACAGATACCGGGATCTGCGGATGTGATCTGCGCGTCAGACACTTTGAGGCTGAAAAAAAAGCATATGCGCTGCAGGGTCTGCCTGCTGCGAGGGATCCGGAAGGGGAATCTGAGACACTGCGCGTGATTCTGGATGATGAGGCGTCCGGCCTGGAGGCAGAGCTTCTGTATGGCGTGTTTGCGGACAAAGACGTGATCACGCGGGCAGTGCGCCTGAAAAATACCGGGAGCAGCGCGTTGACGCTGCTGGCAGCAGCGTCGATGTGCCTGGATCTGCCGGAACGATATACCGAAAGGATTCATTTCTATGGACGTCATACCATGGAAATGCAGGCGGAGCGCTGCGTGCTCTCCCACGGAATCCAGACAGTGTCATCCGGACGGGGAATGTCCAGCCATCATCACAATCCCTTTACGATCCTCTGTGAAGAGAATACAACCGAGGAGCAGGGATGGTGTATCGGTGTGATGCCGGTGTATTCCGGCAACCACCGTACGGATATCGAGGTGGATCAGAAGGAGTCGGTCCGCGTTGTTGCCGGAATCAACCGCGACGCATTCACGTGGCGGCTGGAGCCAGGAGAAGTATTCGAGACACCGCAGGTGCTGCTGACATTTGGCAGTGAAGGACTGGAAGGCCTTTCCGGGCAGCTGCATCGCTTTTTCCGGAAGCATATTCTCAGATGGCCGGCGGAATGGAAGACCCCGCCTGTGCTGCTAAACAGCTGGGAAGCGGTCTATATGGATATTGATGAAAAGCGGGTCTGCGCACTGGCGGAGCAGGCTGCGCAGCTTTCCGCGGATCTGTTTGTGCTGGATGACGGATGGTTCGCAGGCCGGGATACGGATACAAAAGCACTGGGAGACTGGAAGGCGGATGCCCGCAAGTTTCCGCACGGTCTTGCTGCAGTGGCAGATGCCGTCCGGAAACAGGGTCTCTCGTTTGGAATCTGGATCGAACCGGAGATGGTCAGCGAAGATTCGGAGCTGTTCCGGAACCATCCGGATTACGCTATGCGCGTACCGGGAAGAAAACCGGTCATGGGGCGTGACCAGCTGGTGCTGGACCTGACCCGTCAGGATGTTGTGGACTGTATTTTCAGGCAGATTGCCGGAATTCTGGAGCACGGAGGGATCCGGTATGTAAAATGGGATGCCAACCGGAACCTGGCTGATCTGTACAGCACAGCGCTTCCGCCGGACAGGCAGAGAGAAGTATCCCACCGCTATGTACTTGGCCTGTACAGTCTGATGGACCGGCTGACCGCAGCTTTCCCACATGTGCTGTTTGAAGGATGCGCGGGAGGAGGAGGCCGGTTTGACGCGGGGATTCTGTATTATTTCCCGCAGATCTGGGGAAGTGACAACACCGATGCTGTCGCAAGGCTTTCCATTCAGCGCGGTTATTCCTTTGGATATCCCCCGGAATGTGTGGGCGCGCACATCTCGGATGTGCCGAATGCGCAGACAGGACGTACCGTGCCGCTCTCTCTCCGCGCACTCGTGGCCATGAGCGGGACCTTCGGGCTGGAGCTCGACCCGGCCCGGCTGACGGAAAAAGAGGCGGAAGAATTCCGGCGGTACGCCGGCATATTCCGGCAGTACGCCGGACTGATCCGGACAGGCGCATACAGCCGGCTCCGCGGAGAACGCGGAAAGGATCCGCTGTTTGCCTGGGAGATCCGGTCAGAAGATGCCTCTGAAGCACTGGTGTTTGCGGCGGAAACGGATCCGCAGGCAAACGCCAAAGCAGTGACGTGGTATTTGAGAGGATTACAGGAACAGGCACAGTACCGGCTGACCTGTGTGGAACCGGAAAAGAAGACGGCGGGAGGCAGGCCGCTTTCAGGCCGGCTGTTTACCGGATCGGAACTGATGCGGGGAGCATTTTCGTCAGAACCCTTCTCCGGAACGGCTCCTGCTGCACTGTTTTATTTTGAACGGGTCGATCACGAATGAAAACATCATTAAAAGCACGTCTGGAAGATTGTTATGACGAATTGAAATGGCTGTATATGGAACTCTACAAAGGGGATGAACAGGCGTTTTCCTATTTTGTTGAGATCCTGAAGAGCAGCAGCCGGAAGAGAAAGCGGGCGCTGAAGGAGAGGGATACGGCCAGGATGAAGGATCCGGACTGGTATCGCTCCAACAGGCTGCTCGGCATGATGATGTATGTCGATAAATTTGCGGGCACACTGCAGGGCGTGCAGGAAAAGCTGCCGTATCTGCTGGAGTGCGGCGTCAATTATCTGCATTTGATGCCCCTTCTGGCAACGGTTCCCGGAAGGAGTGACGGCGGATATGCCGTGGCGGATTTCCGGCGTGTACAGGACGGCCTCGGCACGATGGATGATCTCGAGAAGCTGGCGGATCTCTGTCATGAAAAAGGTATTTCTCTCTGCCTGGATTTTGTCATGAACCACACAGGTGAGGACCACGCATGGGCGAAGGCGGCACGCGCCGGCGACCAGACGGCGAGAGACCGGTATTTCTTTTATGATAACTGGGATATTCCTGCACAGATAGAAAAAACGGTGCCGGATGTTTTCCCGTCGACTGCACCGGGAAACTTTACCTGGCTGGATGACTGCGGAAAAGTGGTCATGACCATGTTCTATCCCTACCAGTGGGATCTGAATTATTCCAATCCCATGGTGTTGAACGACATGACGGAAAACCTGCTGTTCCTGGCCAACCGCGGCGTTGATGTTCTGAGGCTGGATGCCATTCCGTATATCTGGAAAGCCATCGGCACGGACAACCGGAATCTGCCCCAGGTACACACGATCGCGCGGATCCTGCACCTGGCCTGCCAGGTCGTATGTCCCAGTGTGCTGCTGCTGGGTGAAGTCGTAATGGAGCCGCAGAAGGTCGCCGCCTATTTCGGCACGCCGGAAAAGCCGGAATGCCAGCTGCTCTATAATGTGACGACCATGTGCACGACATGGCATACGCTGGCGACCCAGGATACCCGCCTGCTGCGCAGCCAGATGGATCAGATCTTTGCCATGCCGAAGACGGCAGTGTTCCAGAACTATCTGCGCTGTCACGATGATATCGGCTGGGGGCTGGATTATCCGTATCTGCTGAAGTTCGGCATGCGGGAAATCCCGCACAAGAGGTTCCTGAACGACTGGTTTATCGGAAGATGGGCGGACAGCTACAGCAGAGGCGAGCTGTATAACGAGGATCTGCGCATCGGGGATGCGCGGCTCTGCGGAACGACGGCTTCGCTGTGCGGTTTTGAGACGGCGGCTACGCCGGAAGAAGAAGCCATGGCGCTGCAGCGCGTATTGATGCTTCATGCCTTTATGCTGACCCAGAGCGGGATCCCGGTTCTCTACAGCGGCGATGAGGTCGGGCAGCTGAATGATTACCGGTATCACGATGATCCGGACCTCCGGGACGACAGCCGGTATCTGCACAGAGGGCCCTTCAGCTGGGAGGCCGCCGCGCACAGGGATGATCCCGGCAGCCGCGCGGGGAAGGTGTTTCATGCACTGCGCCGGATCGAGAAGATCCGGGCAGATGAGCCGGTATTCCGCGCCGATGCGGACGGCCATACCTTTGATGCGGGATCGGAAAAAGCCCTTGGGATCTACCGGGAATACAACGGAGCCGGACTGGTAGCGCTCTTCAACTTCTCGGGAGAGGAAATACAGGTCCCGTATCCGGATGGGACTGATCTGCTGACCGGAAAAACAACGACATCCGGCTGGGGCGTGCTTGGACCGTACGCGTTTGCCTGGATCCGCACGGGGAAAACGGATGAGTAAGGCGTTGGATGAGGCTAGAGCCTTTGAAAAAGAAAAGATACGTACCTACGACCCGGAAAAGCGGCCGGCTTTTCACCTGACCGGTCTGGCCGGGTGGATCAACGACCCTAACGGTTTTTCATTTTACAATAACCGTGTACACCTTTTTTATCAGGCAAATCTGTTTGACAGACAGCCCGGGCAGATCTGCTGGGGTCATGCCGTGACAGAGAACCTTACAGACTGGACCTATCTGCCCTGTGCACTGGCTCCGTCAGAGGAGTATGACAGGGACGGCTGCTTTTCCGGATCCGCGCTCACTCTGCCGGACGGACGGCATCTGCTGATGTATACCGGGTACCGGGAAGAGGAAGGTGGCGGATACCGGCAGGTACAGTGCCTGGCTGTCGGAGACGGTGCCAACTATGTGAAATATGAAAAGAACCCGGTCCTTACTTCCCGGGATCTTCCGGAAGGCGGCAGCACGGCGGATTTCCGCGACCCGAAAATATGGGTAGAGAACGGGCGGTTTAAGGCGCTTGCGGCAAACAGGGCCGCTGACGGCACCGGGGCAATTCTCGTTTATGAGAGCGCAGACGGTTTTTCCTGGCATTTTGGCGGAACGCTTCTGGCCAACAAAGGGCGGTACGGGAGCATGTGGGAATGTCCGGACCTGTTTTCTCTGGACGGCACCGATATTCTTCTGTTCAGCACACAGATGGCGACGGGGTCGGATCCGGCCTTCCATCCGGGATTCGGAACGGTCTGTATGCACGGGCGGTACGAAAAGGAATCCAGCCGGTTTCTGCCGGAAGGGGCGGAACCGGTCGATTACGGTACCGATTTCTATGCGCCGCAGACCCTGCTTCTTCCCGACGGACGGCGGATCATGATCGCCTGGATGCAGAACTGGGAGACTTCCCGGGTATACCGGGAGGATCTGGATTTTAACGGACAGATGACGGTTCCCCGGGAGATCACGTTCCGGAACGGGCATCTCCTGCAGAATCCTGTGAGGGAACTGGAGTCCCGCCGAGGCGAACGCACGGTGCATGAAAACATTCTGGTGGAGGGCTGGAGGCAGCTGGCCGGTATCGGAGGGCGATGCATCGACCTGAGTGTGAGCATCCGGCCCGATGAATCGGCCGGTGGAACAAAACGGTTCTTTATTGATCTGGCCGCCGGGGAAAACGTACAGACTACACTGGAATTTGATCCCGTGCTCTCGCAGCTCAGCATTGACCGGACAAGAAGCGGATTCCCGTATGATATTGTGAACCGGCGCAGCATTCCCGTCCGTCTTGCAGACGGGGCGCTTGTGCTTCGCATCCTGCTGGACCGTTACAGTCTGGAGGTATTTGTGAACGGCGGTGAGCAGGCCGCATCATCTGTACTGTACAGCCCGGAGGACGCACAGGAGATCCGCTTCCGTTCCATAGGCCGGACCGTCATAGATGTTGAGCAGTTCACAGTAAAAGGAACAGTACCGGAATACAGATCCGGAGCTGAATAAGGTCTTTACCGTTTTCGCCGGAGAAAAACGGAAATCTGTTGGCAGCGGCGCACTCCACGTCATGTGAC
>CADBNA010000407.1 GCA_902795835.1 uncultured Lachnospiraceae bacterium
GGGCGGTGAATGTGCCATCCTCATTCGGATGGATGATCGCGGGATAGATAAAGCGCATGATGCGTTCCCTCCTCAATTATGATCCGGCAATTACAGAAAATGACAAATAAATTTTAAAACAGAATCGTTCAGGATCATTCTGCTCCCTGCCCGGAAGAGCCCTCTGCCTGGACAGGCGTCAGACTGTCATACATTCCCTGTAGATGTCATAGATCAGCTTTTCTGAATCTTCCCAGCCCAGACACGGATCCGTGATGGACTGCCCGTACACGTGGGGTTCACAGCCGACCTTCTGGGCTCCCGGCACAATGTAGCTTTCGATCATCAACCCCTTGACCAGTTCAAAGATCTCCGGGTTGTACCTGCGGCTGTGCAGGACTTCCTTGCTGATCCGGATCTGCTCCATATGCTTTTTGCCGGAGTTGGAGTGGTTTGTATCGACGATGGCGGCCGGGTTTTTGAGCCCGCGCTTCCCGTACATTTTCTGGAGCAGCAGGAGATCCTCGTAGTGATAGTTCGGGATCGTGTTGCCGTGCTTGTTGACGGCTCCGCGCAGGATCACATGGGCAAGCTCGTTTCCGTCTGTGACGACATCCCATCCTCTGTAGAGAAAGTTGTGGGAGCTCTGGGCTGCCTGCACGGAATTGAACATGACTGAGAGGTCTCCGCTGGTCGGGTTCTTCATGCCGGCCGGCACATCCATGCCGCTGACGGTCATGCGGTGCTGCTGGTCCTCAACGGAGCGGGCTCCGATGGCGACGTAGGAAAGAAGATCATCCAGGTAGCGGTAGTTTTCCGGATAGAGCATTTCATCGGCAGAGCACAGACCCGTCTCAGAGATAACCTGTGTATGCAGTTCGCGGATGGCGATGATGCCGGCCAGAAGATCCGGCTTTTTTTCGGGATCCGGCTGGTGCAGCATGCCTTTGTACCCTTCACCGGTGGTTCTGGGTTTGTTGGTATAGATGCGCGGGATCAGAAGCAGGCGGTCTCCGACCCTGTCCTGGACGGCAGCCAGTCTGTTTACGTAATCGAGAACAGATTCGTGATTATCTGCCGAGCAGGGGCCGATGATGATCAGGAACCGTTTGTCTTCTCCGGTGAAGACAGAGCGGATCTCACGGTCCCTTTTTTCTTTCACATCGCGCACTTTCTGCGGGAGAGGATACTGACGCTTGATCTCCTGCGGGATCGGTAGTTTCTGTTTGAAATGCATTGCCATGGGTATTGCTCCTTTTTTGTTACTGCTGACAACCTGCGTTTTGTGATTATAGTACGTCAGCTTGGAAAAGTCGAGAGGCCGGAGAGTCAGTCCGCTGGAAATATAACATAAATATAGCGGAAATATGACAGAAATACAGCTTTCATAGTTTCCTTGAACTTTCCGTGCATTATTGTTACACTCAAAGATAAATTGAGAGACAACATGGAAACGACCGGAGGATCACATCTTCTGCGATAAGACAGACGATCATTTTTGTCTGTTTCAGATGGATCCGATCTATAGGATAAAACTGTTGATATCTGATTTCAGGAGGTAAGAAAACACATTATGGCAGGATCTAAAGTATACTTTACAGATTTTCGTACAAAGCTGGATGTCCCGATCACCGAAAAACTGAAAAAGCTCTGCCGGAAGGCCGGCATCGGCAGCATCGACATGGATGGCAAGTTTGTCGCTATTAAAATGCACTTCGGGGAACTCGGAAATCTGGCATTTCTCCGTCCGAACTATGCCAGGGCCGTGGCGGATCTTGTGAAGGAAGCCGGCGGCATGCCGTTCTTGACTGACTGCAACACGCTCTATCCGGGCAGCCGCAAGCATGCGCTTGAACATCTGGACTGCGCCAATATCAACGGGTTCAATCCGATCTCTACGGGCTGTCAGATCATCATTGCGGACGGCCTTCGCGGCACGGATGATGTGGCGGTGCCTGTTGTGAACGGAGAATACTGTGAGGAGGCACTCATCGGACATGCGGTGATGGACGCCGATATCTTTATTTCCCTGAACCATTTCAAGGGACATGAGAATGCAGGCTTTGGCGGAGCGATCAAGAACATCGGCATGGGCTGCGGCAGCCGCGCCGGCAAGATGCAGCAGCACAATCACGGGAAGCCGCATGTGGATGAGGCACTGTGCAGGAGCTGCAGACGCTGCGCGAAGGAGTGCGGTTCGAACGCCATTTCCTATGAGACCGGCAAAGCCGTGATTGATCAGGAACTCTGCAAGGGCTGCGGACGCTGTATCGGAGCGTGCGCCTTCGACGCCATCTCCAACGACAATGACAATGCCAACGAAGTGCTCGGCTGCAAGATGGCAGAGTATGCCCAGGCAGTCTGCTACGGACGCCCCACCTTCCACATCACAGTCGTTGCGGACATCTCTCCGAACTGTGACTGCCATTCGGAAAACGATGCTCCGATCCTGCCGGATGTCGGGATCTTTGCTTCCTTCGATCCGGTCGCGCTCGACCAGGCCTGCATCGA
>CADBNA010000408.1 GCA_902795835.1 uncultured Lachnospiraceae bacterium
GGTCTTCCTCGAGAGTTCAATCAGGCGGTTGTTATATTCCATGAAGGCGGATACGGCCGTATTCAGGCTGAAGCTCTCCAGTCGCTGGGTCACGTCATGGATCAGCTGGTGGCGGATGCGGACCATGTCTGCCGTCTCCTTCACACCGGCCTCATGGCTGTCCAGCGCGAGTGTCCAGAAACGGCGCAGGAAACGGTTCACGCCGTCGATTCCGCGGTCGTCCCACTCTGCATCCAGCTCCGGCGGTCCCACAAACATCTCATACATGCGCAGGGAATCGCAGCCGTAATCCCGCACCAGGTCGTCCGGAGAGACGACATTGCCTTTGGATTTACTCATCTTGATGCCGTTTTTGCCGGTAATCATGCCCTGGTTGAACAGGCGGATAAAGGGCTCGTCAAAGTCCACCGCCCCGATGTCGCACAGGAACTTGGTGTAGAACCGGGAATACAGCAGGTGCAGCACGGCGTGCTCCACGCCGCCGATATACATGTCAACAGGCAGGTATTTATCAGCTTTTTCGCGGGATACCAGCTCGCTGTCATTGTGATTGTCTACGTAGCGCAGGAAGTACCAGGAAGAACCGGCCCACTGCGGCATCGTGTTGGTCTCTCTTTTTGCAGGAGAGCCGCAGACGGGGCAGGTGCAGTTCACCCAGCTGTCAATTGCCGCCAGAGGTGACTCTCCGGTTCCGGTCGGCTCATAGCGGTCCACATCCGGCAGCTGCAGCGGGAGCTGGTCCTCGGGAACCGGTACGTTGCCGCACTTCGGGCAGTGAATGATCGGGATGGGCTCGCCCCAGTACCGCTGGCGGGAGAACACCCAGTCGCGCAGCTTGTAGTTGACGGTCTTCCGTCCGAATCCGCGCTGCTCGATCTCGTCGGGCGCAGTCTGCTTCAGCTCGGAGGATTCCCTGCCGTTCCAGGCTCCGGAATTGATCACGATGCCGGAAGCGTCCGTATAGGCCTCCTGCATGTCCGGAATCTCCACGCCGTCCTTCGCGATGACCTGTACGATCGGCAGGCCGAATTTTTTTGCAAACTCAAAGTCTCTGTCATCATGTGCGGGCACGCACATGATCGCGCCGGTGCCGTAATCCGCCAGCACATAGTCCGACAGCCAGATCGGGATATTCTCGCCGCTCAGCGGGTTGACCGCGTAGCTGCCGGTAAAGACGCCGGTTTTCTCTTTTGACTGCATGCGGTCCACATTGGACTTCATGGACGCGTCAAAGATATACTTTTCCACTGCCTCACGTGTCTCATCCGTGGCCAGGCTTTTCGCCAGGGCATGCTCCGGAGAGAGCACCATGAAGGTGGCGCCGTACAGGGTATCGGGACGGGTCGTGTAGACGGTGATCTTCTCATCCCGCCCGGCGATTGGGAAATTCACTTCCGCGCCGTAGGACTTGCCGATCCAGTCGGTCTGCATCTTTTTGACCTTTTCCGGCCAGTCCAGCTTATTCAGGTCATTCAGCAGCCGGTCGGCATACGCCGTAATCTTCAGCATCCACTGGCGCAGGTTTTTCTTGGTCACCTCCGTGCCGCAGCGCTCGCATCGTCCGTTGACGACCTCCTCATTTGCCAGGCCGGTCTTGCAGGACGGACACCAGTTGATCGGGAATTCCTTCTCATAGGCAAGGCCCTTCTTGAACATCTGGACAAAGATCCACTGTGTCCATTTGTAAAAACCGGGATCCGTTGTGTTTACCTCCATATCCCAGTCATAGATAGAGCCGATCTGGTTGATCTGCTTCTTGATATTGGCCACATTGGCCGCCGTGGAAACAGACGGGTGCTGCCCCGTCTTGATGGCGTAGTTCTCCGCCGGCAGTCCGAACGCATCCCAGCCCATGGGATGGATCAGGTAGTAGCCGTGCATCATCTTGTATCGGCTCCATACATCAGAGATGACATACCCTCTCCAGTGGCCGACATGGAGACCGTTCCCGGACGGATAGGGAAACATATCCAGACAGTAGTATTTCTGCTTTTTCCCATCATTAATATTTACCGGGTTCTGTTCCCACCTCTCACGCCATTTCTTCTCCAGCGCGCGGTGGTTATAGGGTATCGCCATGTTCCATTCCTCCTCATCAGAAACGTAATCGCTTTGCATGATACAGCATTGCGTGATCCATCTTAGAATAATTACGTTGATAATTATATTTTTACGGTACTGAAATGTCAACTCAAGAAGTCAAAAGGGACGGTTCTTTTTGGCTCCTTGCTCCCGGGCGTAAAAAACAGGAACCGCATTGCGGTTCCTGTCGTGTTGTCTGGTGTTGTCTGGTTTTGCAGGATTTATTCCTCGACCTTTGTGATCTGGGAAGCTCTCTCCTCAACCTGCTTTGCCTGCACGTCTGACGGTGCCTGCTCGTAGCGGGCGAAGGAATACTCGAACTCTCCGGCGCCGCCGGTCATGGAACGA
>CADBNA010000409.1 GCA_902795835.1 uncultured Lachnospiraceae bacterium
ACCTGGACAATTCCCTGGTGGAGGCGGGTGCTATCCGTCTGCGTCCGATCTTCATGACGACCCTCACCACCATCATTGCCATGGTGCCCATGGGGCTTAAGATCGGAAAAGCCGGACAGTACATGCAGGGCCTCGCCCTGGTGAACATCGGAGGTCTGATCGCCAGTACCATGCTTTCCCTGCTGCTCCTGCCGGTGCTCTACAGGATGATGAGCCAGTACAGAAAGAAACCGGACGAGATCACGGATGTAGACTGATCCGGGAAAGGAGTTTCCATGAAAAATTATAGGGACAGCGGGATCCGGGCTGCGTGGACGCTGCGGGAGCCGCGGGTCTTTGGCCGCTCACGTCTTGCGGCGGCGCTGCTGATGGCGGCGCTGGCCGCGGGCGCCTCGGCGGCGGCTGCATTGCCCGCGTATGCGGTCTCTCCGGAGTTCGCGAGAAGCGCGGAGGAATGGGCCGCCCTGCAGGACAACAGGATGGAATACTGGGAGATCGAGGGCCTGATCCAGGAGTACAATCCGACGGTCCAGCAGAACCAGTACGAATATGTAAAGTTCCGCCGGGACTATGGCGACACCAAGGACGACGTCTCCGGAGAGTACCGGAGGCTGGCGGACGAGATCCGCTCAAATATCGACTATGGCTTCAGCGAAGACGACATAATGTACGCGACATATGCCATGCAGGCTGTGATGGCGGAGATGACGGCGAAGCAGCTGGACACCCAGGCGGACAACAACCTGGAGGATTCGGAGATCCGGCGTCTCACTTATGAGATGGCGGAAAAAGCGCTGGCCCAGACGGCTCAGAACAATTTCATCGGGCTGCACTCCGCAGAGCTGGGGGTGCGTCAGGCGGAGTTAAAACAGCAGCTTTCGGAACGGAATCTCGCGGCGGCCCAGGCCCAGGCGGCGGTGGGGGCGGGGACCCAGATCCAGGTGCTGAACGCCCGGCAGGCGCTTCAGGACGCAGAGGCGGCGGTGATCACCGCAGGTAATACGGAGACCACCACAAAGCAGAAGCTGCAGATCATGCTGGGCTGGAAGGCAGATTCCCTGCCGGAGATCGGAGGAGCCCCGGCGCTGGACCTGACCCGCATCGACAGTATGGACCCGGCGGCGGATCTCCCGCAGGCGCTGGAAAATAATTACACGCTCCGCATCAATAAAAAGAAGCTTCAGAATGCCACGAGTGAAACGGACGTCAAGACCCTGCAGTCCACCATTGCGGACAATGAAGCCCGTATCGCTTCGTCCCTGCAGAATGTGTACCTGAATGTGGCCGCAGCAAAAAACACATATCTTTTCCAGCAGAGCAACGCCGCCCTGACCGCCCAGACGGCGGCCCAGACCGCACAGCGTTACAGTCTGGGAACGGCGAGCCTTCTGGAATATGAGACTGCGCAGAACGGTGCGGAGCAGGCGCAGATCGCCCTGAAGCAGTCGGAGTATGCGCTCCTGCAGGCCATGAACAATTACGAATGGGCCGTGAAAGGCCTGGCAGCGGCAGCGGCAGGCTGATGAGACCGCGGGGCCCGGCAGGCGGAGACGGCCGCGGCGGACGGTATGCACCGGCGGAACGCATTTGCACGCAGGAAGTCTGGAGGACCGGAAATGAGATACAGAACTGATCGGAAAAAAGAAAAGCGGCGGCAGGCGGCAGGGGTCTCCCTGATGCTTGGGATCCTCATGGCGGTGAGCCCCGTCCCGGCGCAGCCGGCGGCAGCCTATGTAACGGCCCCCCAGTCGCCTGAGGACCGGGGAAAGAGCGTGGCGGAGCTGAACGGCTATTCGGAAGAGGCATGGGCCGGGCTCATGGACAATACCCTCACCTACGAGGAGATCCCGGATCTTGTCAGGAATTTCAATCCGGCGATCGCTTCGGCATGGAACAGTTATGATGATTCCATTCGGTATATGGAGACGTCCATAGAGGAACTTCACGCCAGACAGCGTGACATGGGGCAGATGAAGGATATCTCAAAGTCTTCGGGAGCGATTGCCGATTACGGCAACTACACGATGCAGGAGATGATCCTGTCAGGATCGACAAAGAACCTGCGCAGCTCTGTGGACAGGATGAAGCGGCCCGCGACCGCACAGAACCGTCCCTTGAGGGCTGCGGAGAGGCAGGTCACGGCAGGAGTGCAGCAGCTGATGATCGCCTGCGCTTCCCTTGCTTCGCAGCGCGCCATCGTCGCGGAGAGCGCCGGGATGTACGAGAAACTGCTTTCCGACGCCAATGCCCGGTATTCCGTGGGAATGGCCACCGCGGCTGATGTGCAGAGCGCACAGACCGCGTATCTGCAGGCCCGGTCCCAGCTGTCCTCCATTGATGCGTCTGCTTACCTGCTGAAGAAGAATCTCATTCTTCTCTGCGGATGGAGTGAAAATGCGGACCCGGAGATCGCGCCGCTGCCGGCGCCGGATCCTGCGAGGATCGACGCCATGGATCCCGACGCGGATCTCACAAAGGCCATCGCCCACAGCCAGGACATCATCAACTTCCGGAATGAACAGCACAGCCTTTCCACGTATTCAAAAAATGTGCGCCATGAGTCCGAGGAGACGATGAACCAGAATCTCCTCGTGAACCTCCGGGATCAGTACCGGACCGTCCTCTCTGCCAGAGAGTCCTGGGAAGCCGCAAAGAGCGGACTCCAGGCAGCGGAGATGACGAAAAACGCGGCGGACATGCAGTACCAGCTGGGTATGCTCAGCACCGCCCAGTACCTCGGCGCCCTGACCCAGTATCAGTCGGCCAGGACCACGATGCTGACTGCCGAAAGCAGTTTCTTCCAGGCCATGGAGACCTACGACTGGATGCTGAACGGGGTTTCATCAGTTGAATAACGGCACACAGGAGACAGGGGACGGTTTCTCTGTCTCTTTTTTCTTTTATAGGAGAATCCCCTGGCTCTCCCCATCTGGTCTCTTGCCTCTTCTGATGCGCTTGGGCGTTTTTGAGCTGTTTCGAGAAT
>CADBNA010000410.1 GCA_902795835.1 uncultured Lachnospiraceae bacterium
CATTGATGGCTGCCAGCTCTTCCGCTGTCGAGATCTCAATAACACCCTCCGCTTCGGACAAAACCGCAGCTTCAGTGACTGCCTCCGCTTCGGACAAAACCGCAGTTTCAGTGACTGCTTCCGTCACCTCCTCTTCTGCTGCTTCCTGTTCCATCTCAGCAAGGTTTTCCGAGCAGAACAGATCGATCACATCCGTAACCATCTGCTCATCACGGTCTGCCGGGATCCCGGCAGCCAGCCAGTAGGCCAGCGGACCCTCGTTGTACTGTGTCAGAGCGTCCCTGTCACTGCCATAGCGGAATTCAATATGGTACGTTGTATCCGGAGTGTCCGGCATCATCAGGAAATAGCGGAAATCACCCGCATCCTCGTCATCGGTTTCATAAAGGAATCCATCCATCATACCGGCTATGGAAAGATCTCCCGCGAAAGAATAATCGTGACTGAATACTTCCTCTCCATTCTCATCCAGTCCGCTGATCATGGTTCCGTCAAAGACGAGCTGAGATACTCCGTTGATAAAGAAGCAGTCGAACTGCGCGCCGTTTGAACCGTCTCCATAAACGTCGATTGCTTCCTGCCCGTAGATCGTACCGGCGCAGGCACTTTTCAGCATATCAGCCGTTTCCTCCGCCATCTCTTCGCCAACAAAGGGCACACAGGCATCGATCCAGACCTGGTCATACTCCGGGGCATTTGTAACGGTGAAGAGTTCATCGTAGGTACCCCTTACGTCCTCCAGCAACTGCATTGCCGACGTTTCGCTTACCTGCTCCGTATCAGGCTCCTGCGCCAGTACGGGCATACCGGCAATTATGCAGGCAGATAATATTCCCAGGGTAATCTGTTTCGCTTTTCTCATTTCAGCCTCCTTATCCTAAACTTTTCAATATGTTAGCTTCAACTAACCACCACCCGTTTATAAACCGCCGCGGGTTAACGCAGCGGTTAGTTGTTGCTAACATATTATACACTCATGCGTTTTCTGTCAAGACCATTTTCCTTTCTTTCCGGTTCAGGGCCTCCTCCTTCTCCTGTGTTTATCCCATTCCCTGCCTTCTTTTTACTCCTCCCATATCTGAGTAGGTGTGGTCTGATAGTAAAGAATCATGGCATCATACATTGCCTCTGGGGCAAAGTATATCTGATACTGATTCTTCATCAGCAACATTAATGGTGTATATGCTTCCCCCAGACTGCCTGTGGGGATACTTCCGCTGATATACGGATAAAGACTGCTCTCTTCATCCACACCGGAAAAAACGATGAGTCCTTTATCCAGGGACGAATCTTTCATATTGAAGGCAAGCGGATCGTCCGAGCAGAACTCCTTTGTGATCCTGCCTTCCTTTCCCGGCAGATTACACGATGAGAAATAAAAGTCTGTCCCGATTGCAAAATACGCGTCTTTCAGTTCTTCGTACAGATCTTTCCCGAGAAATGTGAAACGGCTCGACTGGTTTTTCGTCATATGTCCGTTATGGCACGCTATCATCAGTTCACTGCCGTGTTCCTGCTCCTCAAATGCAAGGATCCGGTCAACCAGTTCCTTCATCGACCCATCACGATACCTGTGGCTGATATTTTCCTTTTCCCTGTAGTTGATATAACGGTTGAGCGCTTCCGCTGCCAGGCAGGCCCTGAAATATCTGTCTTTATCCGAGGCTCCAATATAAGCATCCGCACTGTTCTCAAGATCTTCCGACAGAGTTTTCAGGTAAGCTATGATTTCTTCCGTGCGCGCTTTGTCGTATCCGTCCTCTTCCGTTCCAAACAGATCGTCAAGATGCGGGGATACATCTGCAGACTTCCCCGGATCAGCCTGGTCATAGAACTTCTTCAGAACCCGGATATTGGATGTACAGTTCTGAATGTCCATCCCGTACAAGCGCACTTTTCCGTCTTCAGGAACAGTCTCATTATAATCACGCATCCACCGGATCAGTTCCTGCATATCATCCGTCCGGTACAGCCTGTATCCGAGGAGCTTCGTCATTTCCCTGTCATCACCGGCGCCGCCCTGGATATAGTCATTGATTTCGGTGCATCCACCGAAATCCCCTTCTATGACAAGTGCCCGTACATCGTTTTTCCTGACAAGGATCTCGAATACTTCCCGCTTTAACTGCTGG
>CADBNA010000411.1 GCA_902795835.1 uncultured Lachnospiraceae bacterium
ATCATCGGCTCTTCCGGAAGCGGCAAGACGACGCTTCTGCGCTGCCTGAACTTTCTGGGACTGCCTGACCAGGGACAGATCATCGTCGACGGAGATGTCCTCTTTGACGGCAGCAGTTACTGGTCCCTGTCGGAAAAAGAGATCCGCAGAAAACGTCTGCATTTCGGGCTGGTTTTCCAGTCATTCAATCTGTTTCCGCAGTACACGGCGCTGGAAAATGTGATGCTCGCGCCGCAGCTGGCCAGCAAAAAGCAGGGGGGTGCGGCAGCGGAGCAGATCCGTCAGCAGGCATCGGAACTGCTGGATATGATGGGACTGTCAAACCGCGCAGACAACTATCCGCATCAGCTGTCAGGCGGACAGCAGCAGAGAGTGGCCATCGCAAGGGCACTCGCTCTGAATCCGGATATCCTGTGCTTTGATGAGCCGACCTCGGCTCTGGATCCGGAGCTGACCGGCGAAGTACTGAAGGTAATACGGGACCTGGCGGAAAATCACACGACAATGATCATCGTCACGCATGAGATGGCATTTGCCAGGGATGTGGCGGACCATGTGATTTTTATGGACCACGGTGTGATTGTCGAGCAGGGAGAGGCAAAGACTGTTATAAACAATCCGAGAGAAGAGAGAACCCGGCAGTTTCTTGCGGGATACAGACAGAATACTGCCCCTTCTGTGGGGGAAGATGCCTGATAATGCGGGCTTTTATAAAGGTTGCTTTTACTGCATGAATGTCTTATAATCTATGGCGTGACCGCCCCGGCGGCCGCGCCTTTTATGATTCCGTTATGACTGCTTTTTGCGCATGAATCATTATCTATACATACAGAAAGGATTCGTCCATGGGACAGACAGACCGTTTTATCAGCCCGCTCTCTGAGAGATATGCCAGCAGGGAGATGCAGTTCATTTTTTCGCAGGACATGAAGTTCACGACCTGGCGCAGGCTGTGGATTGCACTGGCCGAGACCGAGAAGGAACTCGGGCTTGCGATCACACAGGAACAGATTGATGAGATGAAGGCTCATGTGACGGACATCAATTATGATGTGGCGCGGGCCAGGGAAAAAGAAGTCCGCCACGATGTGATGTCGCATGTATACGCATATGGCGTGCAGTGCCCAAAAGCAAAGGGCATTATCCATCTGGGCGCAACCTCCTGCTATGTCGGGGACAATACCGATATCATTATCATGAATGAGGCTCTCAAGCTGATCCGCCGCAAACTGGTGAATGTTATCGCCGTTCTCGCGGACTTTGCCGAAAGAGAAAAGACGCAGCCTACGCTGGCATTTACACACTTTCAGCCTGCGCAGCCGACGACGGTCGGCAAGAGGGCGACCCTGTGGATCCAGGAGTTTGCCATGGACCTGCAGGATCTGGAATATGTCCAGAGTACCCTGAAGCTGCTGGGCTCCAAGGGAACGACCGGAACACAGGCCAGTTTCCTGGAACTGTTTGAGGGAGATCAGGAAAAGGTAGACCAGATTGACCCGAAGATAGCGGAGAAGATGGGTTTTTCCGCCTGCTATCCGGTTTCCGGACAGACCTATTCCCGCAAAGTGGACACCCGTGTGGTGAACATCCTGGCCGGCATAGCCGCCAGCGCGCATAAGTTTTCCAATGACATCCGTCTCCTCCAGCACCTGAAGGAAGTGGAGGAGCCCTTCGAAAAAAACCAGATCGGTTCGTCCGCGATGGCGTACAAGCGGAATCCTATGCGGAGCGAGAGGATTGCCGCTCTGGCCCGGTATGTGATGATTGACGCCCTCAATCCGGCCATGACATCTGCGGAGCAGTGGTTCGAGCGCACGCTGGACGATTCCGCCAACAAGAGGCTTTCCGTGCCGGAAGCCTTCCTTGCGGCAGACGGCATCCTCGACCTTGTTCTGAACGTTGCCGACGGCCTGGTGGTGTATCCGAAAGTAATAGAAAAGCATCTGCTTGCGGAGCTGCCCTTTATGGCGACGGAAAACATTATGATGGACGCCGTAAAGGCCGGCGGAGACCGGCAGGAACTGCATGAGCGGATCCGCGTGCTCTCCATGGAGGCAGGGCGCACCGTCAAAGAAGAGGGCGGAGACAACGACCTTCTCGAACGCATTGCGGCCGATCCCGCATTCAACCTGACACTGGAGGAGCTGAAGCGCTCCATGGAGCCGTCCCGCTATGTGGGAAGGGCGCCGCGGCAGGTTGACATCTATCTCGCGGAAGTAATCCGCCCCCTGCTGAAGGAACGCGCGGAACTGCTGGGCATGAAGGCCGATATTTCAGTATAAAAACAGGCACGAAAGGAGTGTCACCATGGTAACAGCAATTGTAGGAGCAAACTGGGGTGATGAGGGAAAGGGCAAGATTACGGATATGCTTGCCGAGAAGGCTGACGTCGTCGTCCGTTTTCAGGGCGGTGCCAATGCCGGCCATACCATCGTGAACAAATACGGAAAATTCGCCCTTCACACACTGCCTTCCGGTGTTTTCAACGAGAATGTGACCAGCGTCATCGGAAACGGCGTTGCGCTTAACATACCAGTGCTGATCAAAGAACTGCAGTCCATTCTGGACCGGGATGTGCCGGCTCCGAAGCTGCTGATCTCAGACCGGGCCCAGATGGTTATGCCATACCACATTCTGTTTGACCAGTATGAAGAAGAACGGCTGGCCGGGAGGTCCTTTGGCTCAACGAAGTCCGGCATTGCGCCCTTCTATTCGGACAAATACGCCAAGATCGGCTTTCAGGTCAATGAACTGTTCGATGAGAAAGCGCTTCGCGACAAGCTGGAGCGCACGGCGGAGGTCAAGAATATCCTGCTGGAACACCTGTACCGCAAACCGCTGCTGGATGCGGGCGCTCTTTTCGATGAGATGATGGTCTGGAAGGAGCAGATCGCATCGTATGTGGCGGATACGTCTTCCTTCCTGTGGAATGCCCTGCAGCAGGGCAAAGAGGTTCTGCTGGAGGGACAGCTCGGGTCCATGAAGGATCCGGACCACGGCATTTATCCGATGGTGACCTCTTCTTCCACTCTGGCCGGCTACGGCGCCGTGGGAGCAGGCGTACCGCCTTATGAGATCCGCAGGATCGTTACGGTATCCAAGGCCTATTCCAGCGCAGTCGGCGCGGGAGCCTTTGTGTCGGAGATCTTCGGAGAAGAAGCAGACAGGCTGCGCAGGAACGGCGGCGACGGCGGCGAGTACGGAGCCACAACCGGCCGTCCCAGGCGGATGGGCTGGTA
>CADBNA010000412.1 GCA_902795835.1 uncultured Lachnospiraceae bacterium
AAGATCGGACAGAGAAAAGGCGATGCAGCCATGGAAGTGCTGCTTGAGCTTGTCTGAACTGACTGAAAACACACAGAGGCTGTCGCATTAAGTGTTGCTGTGCATAAATACCCATTCGGGAATCGCTTTCGCTCTGGTCTCCGCTTCGCTGCGGTCGGCGCTAAGCGAACGTCCACAGGACGTTCAGCGCCCTCGCGTAACGGTACTAAAGCTCAAGCGGGCTTTCGCTAAGTACCGACGCTGCGGAGGTTCCCTTCTGGATATTTATGCACCAGAGAGCTTACTGCGGCAGCCTTTTTGCATCAGGTACACTGGCATCTGGGCGGAGGTCATGGACATGGAAAAAAGGCTGCTGTTTATTTACAATCCGCGTTCCGGAAAGGGACAGATCAGGGGATATCTCGGACAGATTCTGGACATTTTTACAAAGGGAGGCTATCTGGTGACAGTTCATCCTACGCAGGCCCGCGGTGATGGGCAGACCTTTATGGCTGCCCATGCCGGTCAGGCGGACCTTGTCGTGGTCAGCGGCGGCGACGGAACACTGGATGAGGTGGTGTCTGCCCTGATGGATGCGGCTCCGGATATTCCCGTCGGCTATATTCCCGCGGGCAGCACCAATGATTTCGGCGCCAGTCTGGGAATTCCGAAGTCCATGACAGAAGCGGCGGAAGACATCATGAGGGGCCATGCGACACCCATTGACGTCGGTGCTTTCAATGATACGTATTTTGTCTATATCGCCGCCTTCGGCATTTTCACGGATGTTTCCTACGAGACCGACCAGTCCATGAAAAATGCATTCGGGCATTTTGCCTACCTGATGGAAGCAGGGAAGCGCGTGTTTAATATTCCCTCCTATCACATCCGCGCAGAGGCGGACGGCGCCGTGTATGAGGGCAACTATTCCTATGGCATGGTGACCAATGCCCGTTCTGTGGGCGGCATGAAAAACATCACCGGCACCCATGTTGATATGAGCGACGGCCTTTTTGAAGTGACGCTCGTGCACACGCCGGTTACGCCGATCGATGTAAATGAGATCATTACCTCTATCCTGACGGGGGACTATCATTCTGAGCTGGTGGAGCATTTCCAGACAACAAAGATTAAGCTGGAATCCAATCAGGAAATCGCCTGGACGCTGGACGGGGAATACGGCAGCGAGCACAGGAAGGTTGAGATCACCAATTACGGCCAGGCTCTGCAGCTGGTGCTCCCGTAAGCGTAAGCGTAAACACATCATCAAAAGTAAAAGAACATTGCACAAAAAGATGCTCAGTGTTATAATGTGTTTCGAATTTAGTTAAGGAGGTCTTTCATATGGCACTTGTTACATCTACCGAAATGTTCAAAAAAGCATACACCGGCGGATACGCTGTCGGTGCGTTCAACGTGAACAATATGGAAATTGTTCAGGGCATCACGGAAGCCGCTGCCGAGCTGCGCTCTCCCCTTATTCTGCAGGCTTCTGCAGGAGCCAGAAAGTACGCCAATTCCATCTATCTGATCAAGCTGGTTGAGGCTGCCGTAGAGCTGCATCCGGAGATCCCGATTGTTCTGCACCTGGATCACGGCGCAGATTTCGAGACCTGCAAGTCCTGTGTCGACGGCGGATTTACTTCCGTAATGATCGACTATTCCAGCCACTCCTTTGAGGAGAATGTTGCTGAGTCCAAGAAAGTTGCCGAGTATGCGCATGAGCGCGGCGTAGTCGTAGAAGCCGAGCTGGGAACCCTGGCTGGCATCGAGGACGCCGTCAGCGTGGATGCCGACAAGGCCATGTTTACCGATCCGGATCAGGTGCAGGAATTTGTCGAGCGCACCGGCGTGGATTCCCTGGCTATCGCAATCGGCACCAGCCATGGCGCATACAAGTTCAAACCCGGCACGAACCCGAAGCTTCGCCTGGACATCCTTGAAGAGGTTTCCAGAAGACTTCCGGGCTTCCCGATTGTTCTGCATGGTTCTTCTTCTGTTCCGCAGCAGTATGTCAAGACCATCAACGAGAACGGCGGCGCCCTGAAGGATGCCATCGGCATTCCGGAAGATCAGCTGCGCATGGCTGCCAGAGGCGCTGTCTGCAAGATCAATATTGATTCCGATCTGCGCCTGGGCATGACAGCCGGTATCCGCCAGCATCTGGCAGAGTTCCCGGATCACTTCGATCCGAGACAGTATCTGACACCGGGCAGAACCAACATCAAGGATATCGTTGCACACAAGATTGTCAACGTGCTTGGTTCCGACGGAAAGATCTGATCTGAGAAGGAAGTTGCAGGGGCGTTTTCTCCTTTGCGGGGAGGCGCCCCTTTCTTTTTGCAGCAAAGAGGCCTGTTGTCTGGTCAATGAACAGCTGGTGCAGCCGCAGGAAATACCCGTGTGGACGCATCCGGCGAGTACGTGTCTGAGACCGGTCGAGTCTTGGGCAGCTTAGGTCATACCTGGCCTAAGGTGCTTTAGACGAGCAGGCTCAGACCGGCGGAGCAGCGGACATCCGGGTATTCCCTGCGGCTGGGCCGGCTTACGTTTTTACAGATCTTTCAAAACCTGTACACTCCGACAAAACATTCAATAAAGGAGAATTCCCCGCATACCATGTCAGAATACATCAATGTCTCCAAAATATTCGGCGAAAATGTCTTCAATGACTCCGTCATGCAGGAACGCCTGCCCAAAAAGGTCTATTCCAAGCTGAAGACCATCATCCGTGAGGGCGGCGATCTGGATCTGGCAACGGCGGATGTGATCGCGCACGAGATGAAGGAATGGGCGATCGAGAAAGGCGCTACGCACTACACGCACTGGTTCCAGCCCCTGACAGGCGTGACGGCTGAGAAGCACGACGCCTTTATCACGTCGCCTCTGTCCAGCGGCAAAGTCCTGATGAGTTTTTCGGGAAAGGAGCTGATCAAGGGTGAGCCGGACGCGTCCTCCTTCCCTTCCGGCGGACTGCGGGCGACATTTGAAGCCCGCGGCTACACGGCCTGGGACTGCACTTCTCCGGCATTTGTGCGGCAGGATGACGGCGGAGCCGTCCTGTGTATCCCGACAGCTTTCTGTTCCTATACCGGCGAGGCGCTGGATCAGAAAACCCCGCTGCTCCGGTCCATGGAGGCAATCGACCGGCAGGCGCTGCGCCTGATCCGGCTGTTCGGCAACACGGAATCCCGCAAGGTGACGCCGAATGTAGGTCCCGAACAGGAGTATTTTCTTGTAGACGCGAAAAAATTCATGCAGAGAAAAGACCTTCTCTATACGGGACGCACTCTTTTCGGTTCCATGCCGTCCAAAGGGCAGGAGATGGATGATCACTATTATGGGACGATCCGTCAGAAGATCATTTCATTCATGAAAGATGTCAACCGAGAGCTGTGGAGAATGGGCGTGCCTGCCAAGACACAGCACAATGAGGTCGCGCCTGCCCAGCATGAACTTGCCTGCATTTATGAAGAGGCAAATCTTGCCATCGACAGCAATCAGCTGGTGATGCAGACACTCAAAAGGATAGCCAGCAAGCACGGACTGAAATGCCTGCTGCATGAGAAACCGTTCGACGGGGTCAACGGATCCGGCAAACACAACAACTGGTCGCTTTCCACGGATGACGGAATCAACCTGCTGGATCCCGGCGTGACGCCTCATGAGAACATGCAGTTCCTGCTGGTTCTGTCCTGTATTGTGAAAGCGGTTGATGAGCATGCCGGCCTGCTGAGGGAATCCGCCTCGGATCCCGGCAATGACCACCGTCTGGGAGCCAACGAGGCTCCGCCTGCGATCGTGTCGGTTTTTCTGGGAGAACAGCTGGAGGATGTGGTTGAGCAGCTGATCAGCACGGGTTCGGCGACCAGCAGCAAGGAGGGGGAACGGATGCGCACGGCCCGGAGCCTTCCGGAGCTGTACAAAGATGCCACGGACCGCAACCGCACATCTCCCTTTGCTTTTACGGGAAACAAGTTTGAGTTCCGCATGGTCGGCTCCAGGGATTCCATTGCCGAGCCGAATGTCGTACTGAATACGATTACAGCGGAAGCATTTGCAGATGCCTGTGATGTTCTGGAAAATGCGGAATGCTTTGACGAAGCCCTGCACGATCTGATCAAGACAAACTTCAGTGAACACAGTCACATTATCTTCAACGGCAATGGCTATTCGGATTCCTGGATCAGGGAGGCCGAGAGAAGAGGCCTTCCGAATCTCCGGTCCATGGTAGAGGCGATTCCGGAGCTGACGACAGAGAAAACCGTTGCCATGTTCGAGAGATTCGGCGTTTTTTCACGCTCCGAGCTCGAGTCACGGGCCGCGGTAAAGTATGAGATCTATGCGAAGACGATCAACATCGAGGCGAAATCGATGATCAACATTGCCAGCAAGCAGATCATTCCCGCTGTTATCCGCTATACAAAAGAACTTGCCGATTCGATCATAGCGGTCAGACAGGCAGGAATCGAAGAGGTCGGTGTGCAGACAGAGCTGCTTGCGGAAAGCAGCCGCCTGCTGACAGAAACCAGAGATGCGCTTCGCGAACTGATCCGGCTGGATGACATAGCCGCATCCATGTCCGAAGGCCGCGAACAGGCAGAATATTGCTACAGACAGATTGTACCGGCGATGGCTGCCCTCCGCAGACCGGTTGACCATCTGGAACAAATCGTGGATAAAACCGTATGGCCGATGCCCTCATATGGCGATCTGATTTTTGAGGTATAAAAAATCTCTTCCAATTTTGTGCATTTTATATTAAAATGGAGATGTTCTATCTGTATAACTGTCCAAAACAACAATAGATCATTTGGGCGCGGACGGCTACAATGAGTGAGGTACGGGAGATGATTTCAAATCAGATTCTTCAGAATACTCTGGACGGACTGAAGAGTATTGCCAAGACCGAGTTCTGCATTTCCGATATCGAAGGCAAGCAGCTGGTTTCCACGGCTCCGGACATGGAGACGGATAAAAACGACATTCTCAGTTTTGTGCAGTCGCAGGCGGACTCTCAGACCATACGGGATCTGCAGTTTTTTAAGGTGTATGATGAACATCAGCTGGAATATATCCTGCTTGCCAGAGGCGGTGATGACAGCCTCCTGACCGGCAAGATGGCGGTCTTCCAGCTGCAGAGTCTGCTGATTGCCTATAAAGAACGTTTTGACAAAGATAACTTTATAAAAAACCTGCTGCTGGACAATCTCCTTCTGGTTGATATCTATAACCGCGCAAAAAAGCTTCATATTGCGCCTGATGCAAGGCGGGTGGTTTTCATTCTGGAGACCCCTCCGGACCGTGACCAGGGCACACTGGAAAATGTCCGCAATATGTTTGCCGGAAAAAGCGGCGATTTTATCACGGCCATTGATGAGAAGAGCATTATTATCGTCAAGGAGCTGGCGGCAGGAGAGGACTACCGTTATGCCGACAAGATTGCCGGCTCTGTTCTGGATGTGATCGGACGGGATGGAGATGCTGGCATACAGATTGCCTACGGCACAATTGTCAGGGAACTCAAAGAGGTGTCCCGGTCATACAAGGAAGCGCGGATGGCTCTGGATATCGGAAAGATCTTTTTCGGCGGCCGCGATGTCATTGCCTACAGCTCTCTGGGAATCGGAAGGCTGATCTATCAGCTGCCCATTCCCCTGTGCAAGATGTTTATCAAGGAGATCTTTTCCAATAAGGCTCCCGATGACTTTGACGAAGAGACGCTCACGACGATCAACAAATTCTTTGAGAACAACCTGAATGTCTCGGAAACATCCAGGCAGCTGTACATTCACAGGAATACGCTGGTTTACCGCCTGGACAAGCTGCAGAAGAGTACAGGGCTTGACCTGCGGGTGTTTGAGGACGCGATAACCTTTAAGATCGCCCTTATGGTTGTAAAGTACATGAAGTATATGGAAACACTGGATTATTAATGGCCGGCAGGGCACCTGCGCCCGGATGGCTCTGGAGGAAGCGGATGATTACACTTGATAATGTTACAAAGATATACGAGAAAGGCAC
>CADBNA010000413.1 GCA_902795835.1 uncultured Lachnospiraceae bacterium
ATTGCAGCTGCTCGTCCCGGTATGTATCATCCACAAAAGTTACGGGGCTTTCCAGTGAAGTATCTACGGGTATCATCTCTGAGCTGTGTTCGACAGACTGTGTATCGCTGATCTGGAAACACGCATACAGCGGAACGTTGTCCAGTACGGAGTCAAAGAATCTGAAATGGAATTCAAACGGCAGGTCAATATGCCAGCCGCTTTTCCAGTCGCTCTTTTCCCAGTCACGAAAGCCTGCAAGCTGACCATCCGCATACGTCGGCTTCCGGATTTCGCGCACAAATAAAACCTCTGAATAGTCTTTGGGGACGACCTTGCGGCGGTTAGTATAGGAACCGATCTCATGATCATACACATATTGATCAAGAACCGGCAGGTTTCTTCCGGGCGCTGCCGGTTCGCATTCATACAACGTATATATGGTTTTCTCGTCTGTTTCTCCTCTTTTATCGACATAGTTCACCGCAATTTCAATATGTCCGTCATCAGAAACGGAGTACATGAGCGGTCCGGCGACGATTTCATCCCTGTCGTCTACGACATAGAGAGTCCGTCCCGAATAAGGCACAGTCAGAACCCCGTTTTCGTCCGGCTGGACAGGAGCGCTTACGAAAACCGGGGCATAGCCCGGTTCGGATGAGCCCTGTGTAATCGTCAGAGAATTTTCCATTTCGATTATTTGGGCCCCTTCGCGGCCAATTTCCTCCAGAACCATTAACTGCGCATAGGCACAGTTTGCCATCTGGTCTTCCGTCAGACGGAAGGAGAAGCTCTGCGTTTCCCCGGTTTCTCCCGCAGCCCGGATACCCGACAGGTTCTCCCATTTTCCCAGTGAGCTGTCCATCCAGATTCTCGCAAAATGCTGAAGATAACTGTTATAAGAGGCGGGAATACCAACCGACTGCTCAGTGTCCTTCCAGAGCTTTTCATAGTGCAGTTTGTTGTAATAGGGGTGATAAATGGTAATCCCGTTACACTGCGGGATACTGCTGCGGCTGTATACGACAAACTGATCCAGGGCATCAAGAAGATTCCCGGATTCAGCTGCCGCATAAGATGCATAATTGCGGACCAGATCTCCGAGATCCACCAGGTCAAGATGCTGGTCATCTTCCTCAGCCTTACCGAATTCACGCGTCCTGTACCGCCTGTTTGACAGGGCTGAAAAGTTTTTCTCATTCACCTGTCTGGACAGCCTTGTGAAAAAAAGCCCCAGCTTTCCCTCCAGTTCTGTGATCCGGGACAGGTCCACGCAGGAGAGAGTCATCCCGGCGCCGGAATCTTCCGCTCCGTCAAAATAAGCGTCCACAATTCTTTCGCCGGTGGCCGCGCCGTCAGCGTCGCTCTCGATATTCTTAAGGAAAGAATAATTCCAGCCGGACGCCGGCTCCGTCTCTTCAGAGGCAATCATATACCCGGCATACGGCGCCAGCATATGGGCGTTTTCAAGGGACGCCATCAGGCAGGCGTCAAACCCGACCCAAGACAGCTTTTTTTCAGCAAAGGGACTTTCTTTAAGAGCTCCGCAAAGTTCCTGCATCGACAGGTTGTTCCCGGCCCACTGCATGTCCCAGCAGACGCCGCTCATGGGTCCGCCGCCGTGATCCCAGAAGATCAATGCGTACTCTTCCGCCGGGTCATTTTCCCAGGCATAGTCCAGCAGCGCCAGGAGCGTTGACGGCTCTCCCATATTGGCGGGGATCCCTTTGTCCTCATCGGCATACAGGTTCTCCGCCTTATTCCAGGCATTGAAGTTTCCCAGTTCATAGATGGCCGTTTCCTGCGCGGAAAATGTATTTTTCCACTCCTTTGACCCCCCTGCCGCGACAACGACGTTAACTTTCTCCCGATTGACGAACGAGTGCTGAATCTCGTAGAGATCCGAAGTCGCCGCGCCGCCGCTGCTTTCCAGGTTGCTGCCGCACAGATAGATCATGAGCGTCAGCTTCTTTTCGGATGCAGCGGCATCTTCCGTATCAGATTCCGGCGGTTCGGAGACGACCCTGTTATCGACATAGTGTCCTATCCCCGGTTCCTCAGCCCACGCAGCGCAGCTGCACAGTATCCATACCAGGGCGGTCATGCCTACAAAAAGAACGGTCATTCTCTTCCTGGAGAAACTCTTATCCATGCGAATACCTCTCCG
>CADBNA010000414.1 GCA_902795835.1 uncultured Lachnospiraceae bacterium
ATGCAGAGCATGAGACTCTCGACTATTTTTTTGCCCCGGGAACACAGGAGCGCCGTCAGCAGGATGACTGCAATGGAGAGAAGCGCCTCTCCCAGATATACCTCATATCCGAAAATTGTGTACAGTTTCCCGAAGTGAAAGATATTCCCGAGAAAATAACGGGCAAAGAGCGGCAGAGCCGTAGCATTGGCCCAGAATATGGCCAGATATGTCAGGGCCAGAAACCAGGCGGTAAGAAATCCGTGGTCGTGGCCGAAGACTTCGCGGGAATAGGCGTACGCGCCGCCGGCCTCCGGGAAGGCATTCATCATATACGCGTAATTGTGGCTGATCAGAAGCATGACTGCGGCGCCGATGAGCATACCCAGCACGCTTCCTGCCGGACCGGCCTGAGCGAGATAGGTATTGTTGGTCACAACAAGAGAACCCCAGCCTACGCTTGTTCCTATGGAAAAAGCCCAGGCTGCGGCAGGAGAAACCGTTCTTTTGAGAGATCTGTTCGGAAGGTTTTCCGTTGGCATAACGTTGTCTCCCAATGGTGTTCAGCACGGCTGAACAGGTCAGGCTTTTACCGCACAAAAATTCACAATAAAGTATACCATACTCCTGCAGAAAAAACACTGTTCATGAAGAGGAAAACCCCGGACTGCAGATACCGCGATTGCGGCGGGAAGCCTTTTTTAGGTGGAAATATCCTTGCGTTTGTGTTATAAGGTAAATGTATACACAGGTACAGCGAGGGCAAAACCGGTTTTTGCCTCGCTTTGCGTTACCTTAGAGATGGATGAGAGGGGGATCGGAGTGGTCCGAGTGTTATTTGTCTGCTGGGGAAACATCTGCCGTTCGCCCATGGCGGAATTTGTCATGAAAGATCTGGTGCGCCGGGCCGGCCTGGAAGAGCAGTTCGAGATCGCTTCGGCGGCGACCAGTGATGAAGAAGTCTGGGGCGGACGCGGCAATCCGGTGTATCCTCCTGCACGGAAAGAACTGGAACGGCACGGCCTTTCCTGTGAGGGGAAGCGGGCACGGCAGATGACACGTTCCGATTACGGCAGGTACGATCTGCTGATCGGCATGGAAGGGATCAATCTGCGGTACATGAAGCAGATCTGCGGAGGCGATCCGGAAGGAAAAATGTCTCTGCTGCTCGACCACACGGAGCATCCCGGGGACATCGACGATCCGTGGTATACAAGGGATTTTGAAGGAGTATACCGGCAGATTGCAGAAGGCTGCCGGGCTTTGCTGGAAGAATTACGGTAATGCACTGTTCAGTAGAACAGGCAGAAGGGAGATTGTAAATATGAAAGGAATCATTCTGGCAGGGGGCGCGGGAACAAGATTATATCCGCTTACCATGGTAACATCCAAGCAGCTGCTGCCGGTTTATGACAAGCCGATGATTTATTATCCGCTTTCCACGCTGATGCTGGCAGGGATCCGGGATATTCTGATCATCAGCACGCCGGTCGACACGCCGCGGTTTGAGGCGCTTCTGGGAGACGGAAGCCAGTTCGGCATTACACTTCAGTACAAGGTGCAGCCGAGTCCGGACGGATTGGCGCAGGCATTTCTGCTGGGCGAGGAGTTCATTGGCGAAGAAGCGTGCGCGATGGTTCTCGGCGACAATATTTTCTACGGCAACGGATTCGGCAGGATCCTGCGGGAGGCCGTGCGCGATGCGGAAGAAGAAAAGCGCGCCACTGTGTTCGGATATTATGTCAATGATCCGGAGCGGTTCGGTGTCGTGGCTTTTGACGAAAACGGGCGGGCGACCAGCATTGAAGAGAAGCCGGCGCAGCCGAAATCCAATTATGCCGTGACGGGCCTGTATTTTTATCCGGCCGGCGTCTCAGAGAGGGCGAAACAGGTAAAACCCTCTGCACGCGGAGAATTGGAGATCACGACACTGAACGAGATGTATCTGCAGGATACGCTGCTTGATGTACAGCTCCTGGGCCGCGGATTTGCGTGGCTGGACACGGGAACGATGGACCGTCTGGTGGAGGCAGCCGATTTTGTACAAATGATCACAAAGCGGCAGGGTATCACGATTTCCGCTCCGGAGGAGATTGCATTTAAGAATGCCTGGATCGGCAGGGAGCGGCTGATGGAGTCGGCGGAGCGCTACGGGAAATCACCTTACGGCGCACATCTGAAAGCCGTGGCGCAGGGCAGAGTGAAATATTGATGACAGTATCAGAGACAGTATATTTTCAGGAGGATAGTATGACCATTATCGTGACCGGCGGCG
>CADBNA010000415.1 GCA_902795835.1 uncultured Lachnospiraceae bacterium
ATTCGGGACGCTGGGGCTGCTGCGCGCGCCGCAGATCCCCGACATCCACGCGATCTATGTCGAGAAAGATGAGCTGCCCGAGACGGCCTACGGGGCCAAGGGCATCGGGGAAATTGCGGCGATCCCCACAGCGCCCGCCATACAGGGCGCATACTATGCCAGAGATCATGTCTTCCGGACAAAGCTGCCGCTGGAGGACACGTACTACCGCAGAAAAAAAGAGTAATGATCCGCACAGCAGGTTTTTCGCATAAAAGAATCCGGAGGACACAGAAGATATGGAACCGATCAAATGGGTAATCAACAGCATGCCGGAGAGTGATGACAGATATCTGCCGGTCATGTCTCTCGAAGAAGTGGAAAAAGCCCGCCGTTTTCACAGGAGTTTTCCGCAGTACTCTGTCACGCCGCTTGCCTGCCTGAAAGAGATGGCAGGCCTTCTCGGACTGGGTGGACTCTATGTCAAGGATGAGAGCTGGCGATTCGGGCTGAATGCGTTCAAGGTTCTGGGGGGCTCTTTTGCCATGGCCCGGTATATTGCCGGAGAAATGGGGAAAGATGTGTCGGAGATGACCTTTGAATACCTGACGGGTGAATCCTTCCGCAGGGAATTCGGCCAGGCTACCTTTTTTACCGCCACCGACGGCAACCACGGCCGGGGTGTGGCCTGGGCCGCAAACAGGCTCGGCCAGAAAGCGGTCGTCCACATGCCGAAGGGCAGCACGAAGAGCCGTTTTGACAACATTGCCAAAGAAGGGGCGAAGGTCACGATTGAAGAAGTGAACTATGATGACTGTGTGAGGATGGCGGCGGCAGAGGCGGCCCGGACGGAACACGGCGTCATTGTGCAGGATACGGCATGGGAGGGATATGAAGAGATTCCCTCCTGGATCATGCAGGGATACGGCAGCATGGCCGGCGAGGCGGCGGAGCAGCTGGAAGAGCAGGGAGCCGGACGGCCGACCCACGTATTTGTACAGGCCGGAGTCGGCAGCCTGGCCGCAGCCGTTGTCGGGTACTTTACAAACCGGTACCGGGACAATCCGCCGGTCTTTGCGGTGATGGAAGCGGAAGCAGCGGCCTGCCTGTATAAAGGAGCGGCAGCCGGGGACGGCGAGCCGCGGACCGTCGGCGGAGACCTGCAGACGATCATGGCGGGGCTGGCCTGCGGAGAGCCGAACACAATCGGCTGGGACATCCTGCGCAACCATGTCACAGCTTTTCTCTCCTGCCCGGACTGGGTGTCTGCAAAGGGCATGCGGATGCTGGGCGCGCCGCTCAAAGGGGATCCGCAGGTGACCTCCGGGGAGTCCGGCGCCGTCGGGATGGGCGTGATTTCCGCTGTTATGACGGAAGAATCTTACGGCGGCCTGCGGGAGGCTCTCGGCCTGGGAGCGGACAGCCGGGTGCTGCTGTTTTCCACGGAGGGAGATACCGATCCTGACATGTACAGAAAGATTGTCTGGGACGGCGCGTACCCATCATAATTCAGCTGCAATCATAAGGAGGAAAAAATGGCACTTGATTTTGAACAGATCAAAACGGCGGCGGAAAACTACCGCGGGGATATGAGCCGGTTTCTCCGCGCGATGATCTCTCATCCCAGCGAGAGCTGCGAGGAGAAGGAAGTTGCCGCCTGCATCAGAGAAGAGATGGAAAAGCTGCAGTTTGACAAGGTAGAGATTGACGGTCTCGGCAATGTGATCGGCTGGATGGGCAGCGGCGAGAAAATCATCGCCATCGATTCGCATATCGACACGGTCGGAATCGGCAACCGGGAGAACTGGGAAAGCGATCCCTATGAAGGCTATGAGACCGATGAGATCATATACGGCCGCGGCAGCTCCGATCAGGAAGGCGGCATGGCCAGCGCCGTATACGGGGCCAGGATCATGAAAGACCTGGGACTGATTCCGGAGGGCTATAGGATTATGGTCGTCGGCAGTGTGCAGGAAGAGGACTGCGACGGCATGTGCTGGCAGTATATCTACAATGTCGACAAGATTGTTCCGGAGTTCGTCATCTCCACCGAACCGACCGACGGCGGCATCTATCGCGGACAGCGCGGACGCATGGAGATCCGCGTGGATGTCAGGGGCGTATCCTGCCATGGCAGCGCCCCGGAACGCGGGGACAATGCCATATACAAGATGGCCGATATTCTGGCTGATGTCCGCGCCCTGAACAACAACGGCTGCGATGAGAGCACGGCCGTCAAAGGCCTGGTGAAAATGCTGGATCCGAAATATAATCCGGAGCATTACGAGGATGCCCGCTTCCTGGGCCGCGGCACCTGCACCGTTTCCCAGATCTTCTATACTTCGCCAAGCCGCTGCGCCGTGGCCGACAGCTGCTCGATTTCCATTGACCGCCGCATGACCGCCGGCGAGACCTGGGATTCCTGCCTTGAGGAGATCCGGTCCCTGCCCGGCGTCCGGAAATACGGTGAGGATGTAAAAGTATCCATGTACATGTATGACAGACCGTCCTGGACGGGCGAGGTCTATGAGACCGAGGCCTATTTCCCGACCTGGATCAACAGGGAGGATGCGGCCCATGTACAGGCGCTCGCAGACGCGCACAA
>CADBNA010000416.1 GCA_902795835.1 uncultured Lachnospiraceae bacterium
ATTTTTGAGAAATACATGCAGGGAGCTGATGCCATGTGGACATATGACCACATATTCTATTGTTGGAAAACGAAACCAGGGTAAGTATAATAAAAGAGAGGTCAGGATTCTTTCCCACGAAGAGGAGATGGCAATTTGGACGGAAGATATAGAGAAAAATCCTATCCCGATATACGACAGGACGCATCAGCAGAAAGAAAGAAAACAACAACGGATCACCGGAGGATTACCCGTAAAGACATTGCACAAAAAGCCGGCGTATCTGTTTCTGTAGTATCCCGGGCTCTTAACAACAACGGTTACGTACAGAAAGAAGTCAAAGAACGAATCATACAGATCGCTCAAGAATTGCATTATGCTCCTTATGGTTCAGCCATGACGCTTCGTCAGGAAAAAACAAAACAGCTGCTGTTTGTCTGCAAAGATCTGCACAACTCCTTTAACATTGATCTGTACTACGGGATGATGAAGGAATCCATGAAGCAGGGGTACCTTCTTCTGGCATCCGGAGAACTGAATATAAGCCTGCTGAAAGAAGCATCCATAGATGGGATCATTTTCGGGAACGAATATACTGCATATAAATATGACAGGATGTATAAAAAGAGTTTTCACCTGCCTGCTGTCAGCGCATGTTTCGGGCAATACTTTCATATGCACAAAGCAATGCATTTTGTAGTATGGGATCTTTATGCAGGCATGGAACAGGCTATACAGTATCTCAGGAAAAGGAGGCACAAAAAGATTGCTTTTGCCTCTTATGACAGTCTGTTGTCAAACGACACGCGTATGCTGGCCTGGATCCATTCCATGAGTCCTGTGTTTGGGAAAGACGTTGCGCGGTATCATCTCGGAAGAACAGAAAAAGAACAGGAAGCTGCTGTCGACTTAAAAGAATCTGATATGGTCGACCGAAATCTCGGGATTCATGAGGAGGAAGATTTTTTCCATAATGGTCTTCTTGCCGCAGCTGATTACGTAGAAAAAAAGCTGGATGCTTCCGCTGTTATCTGTTTTAATGATGAACTTGCATTTGGCTTTATCCAGGGACTGCAGCGGGCAGGCCTTCATATCCCGGATGATGTATCCGTTCTCAGTTTTGATGGGAGCTCTCGGTTAAACCAATCTGTTCCGTCGCTCACAACTTATACATGTTATCCGGAGAAAATGGGCCAAAAGCTGGTCGAATTACTGATCCGGGTGCTGAATGGCGAATTCTGCCATTTTGTGAACAGGATTCCCGGCACTGTTCTGGAAGGGGACAGTGTACGGGATTTTAAATAAACCATAAACCATAAACCATTTATCATGTAAAGGAGGGTAACTATGAACAAAACATTTTCCAAAATTCTGCTGACGACTTTGCTCGCCGCCGGGCTTACTGCAACCGCCCATGCATCGGAAGGCACAACACTGACCATGATGATAAATGCTTCTGCTTCCGATGCTTCAAAACCGGGTTATGAGAAGATCATCGAACAGTACAATGAAACCAATACAATGGGAGTTACCGTTGAAGCGACTTACTATACCAATACCGATTATAAAACAGCACTTTCAACCATGATGGCCGCTGATTCCGAACCGGATATCATTTTTACCTGGGAACTCGGATATCTGGGAAACTACGTAAATGGAGGAAAAATCGTAAGCCTGCAGTCGTATCTTGATGCAGATCCCGAATGGGCAGAGAGCTTTAATGAGGGGACGCTCGACCTGCTTACCTATAATGGAGAGCGGTACGGCATTCCGACACAGCAGTGTCTGGGACTGATGTTTTATAACAAACGTATTTTTGAAGAGAACGGAGTATCTGTACCAACCACTTATGAGGAATTCCTCGATGTGTGCCAGACACTCAAAGACAACGGTGTAACACCGATCTCTCTTGCATCTACGGCAGCAGACGCATGGTTGGTATCGCAGTATATTCAGGAACTGGGCAACGGCATAGGCGGGTATGAACTGTTTGAATCACTTTATAACGGAGAAGGCGCATGGAATGATCCGGCTCTGGTAGAAGCTGCTGAAAAATTCCAGGCAGAAGTTGACGCCGGTTATTATGAAGATGGTTTTACAGGAGTTTCTTCTGATGAAGCACGTGAATTTTTCCGCATGGGATTGACTGCCATGTACTTCAACGGTACCTGGGAAATCCAGTCTCTCACGGATTCCAGTGTTTCTCCGGAAGCAGAGAATATCGGAGCGTTTGTCGTACCCAAGATCGATCCGGAAAACGATGGCGTTACGCTGGGCTCTGTTGATACATCTTTTGCCGTGACGAAGAATTGCCAGAACGTAGATGCAGCGGTTGATTTTCTGAAATACTGGACCAACGATGAAAATGCAACATTTCTTGCTTATGATTATGGCCGTATTCCCTGCACCAACTGTGAACTGGACAGCTCGAAGCTCACCTCTCTGATGGCTGACAGTATAGCGCTGATCGCTGAACAGGTACATATTACGCCGTGGTATGATCGTGTAGATGCAGATATGGGCAATGAATTCAACAACCAGTCCGTTGCGATCGCCAATGGCGATGATCCGCAGGAATGTTTTGATGCTCTTCAGGCATATGCTGAAACCAGACGGTAAAAGAGTAAAGAACAAAAAACCGCTTTACGGGTTTTTGTATATAAACCAAAGAAAGAACCACCGCAGGATTTTGCTATTAAGGCTATTGAAGACATCGATATCTGATCCTGAGGTGGTTTTTTCAATAGAGAGGTGAGGCTATGAAAAAAGTCATGGGAAATAAGAAAAGCATTGCCTTGTTTGTATTGCCTGCTTTTCTGATTTATTTCGTCTTTGCTTTGGTTCCGATTATTTACAATATCTACCTGTCTTTTTTTGAAACGAATCTGATGGATGTCAACGAATTCGTCGGCATAAAAAACTATATAAATCTGTTTCATGACGGAACCTTCCTGAAGGCTCTTCAAAACAATATTATCATGGTCATCGGGTCCCTGCTTGCCCATATGCCGTTGGCTATGTTTTTTGGAAATGCCATCTTTAAAAAGATCAAAGGGGCTTCTTTCTTCCAGACAGTTTTTTTTCTCCCGTGTGTAATCTGCGGCGTTGCCGTCGGCCTGACATGGACGTTTATCTATAACGGCAACTATGGTCTTTTAAATGCTTTCCTGAAGCTGATCGGTCTGGGAAGTCTTACCCAGGTCTGGCTTGCCAATAAAGACATTGCTATCTTCATGATCATTATAGTTGTGATGTGGCAGTATGTAGGCTATCATATGATCATCCAGCTCGCAGCGATGCGGAATATAGATGCCGATCTTTATGAGGCTGCAGAGATTGACGGCGCCACACAATGGCAGCAGTTCAAGAGCATTACGTTTCCTTTAATCCGGCCTATCCTGTCTATTGACGCAGTTCTGATCATAACAGGTTCTTTGAAATACTATGACCTGATCGCAGTTATGACAAACGGCGGGCCCAATCATGCAACAGAGGTCATGTCGACTTACATGTATTATTCGGCATTCAATATCCTCCGGTATGGGTATTCTTCTGCTATCGGCGTGATCCTTCTGATCTTATGTATGCTTTCCGTAGGATTGTCGAATATTGTCTTTAAGTCCAGGGATTAAAGGAGGTCGTGATGAAAAAGAGTAGAACAGAGCTGGTATGGCTCATTATCAAATATGTATTGCTGAGCACCTTTGCGATATCCTGCCTTTATCCTATTTTCTGGCTGCTGCTTTCTTCTTTCAAGACAAATCAGGAGTTATATACGAATGCCTGGGGGTTTCCGGCTTCATTCAGCCTTGCCAACTATAAAGATGCCATTGTTACGGGAGGCATTATCAAGTATTTCGGAAATTCGGTGATCATATCTGTGGTTGTCGTTATCATAACAGCCATCCTGGCGACGATGGCTTCCTATGCCATTACACGTATGGAATGGAAACTGTCCGGGCTGGTATATACACTGTTTCTTATGGGTATGATGGTTCCGATCTATGGCTTGATCATCCCGCTGTTTTCTACCTTCAAAAGCATGAATCTGCTGAATACCAGATTGTCCGTCATTATTCCGCAGATCGCGCTTGGTTTTCCGATGTCGATTTTTATCATCTGTGGATTTATGAGATCTATTCCAAGGGAACTGGAGGAGGCGGCGATCATCGACGGGTGTACGGTGTTCCAATGCTTCAGACAGGTAATCCTTCCGATCGCCAGGTCATCCATTGTCACCGTGATGGTGGTACAGTTTATCAATGTCTGGAATGATCTCCTGCTTCCGAGAATCTTTTTGACAGATCAGTCAAAAATGACACTTCCGGTCGGACTGACGAACTTCAAGTCTCAGTATTCCACCAACTATGTAGGCATGATCGCGGCAGTACTTCTCACGATTATTCCGAGTATTGTAGTCTATATCATTCTGCATAAACAGATTATGGAAGGCATGGTCGCCGGTGCCGTGAAAGGGTGACAGAAAATGATAAGCATGAACAACCGTATGGATTTTCATTCTCGTCCAGACTGGCAGACGTTGGATACGCTCTCAATAAACCGCTGCCCCGCTCATTCCCGCTGGGGAACGTGGGACACAAGGGAAAACGCTCTGGATTACACATATGGTTCCAGTCCATATCTTCACAGTCTGAATGGGACGTGGCGTTTTCGTTACTGCGATGATGTATCTTTGGTGGATGATTTTTATCTGCCGGAATATGACGAACGGGAATTTGCAGATATTCCTGTACCGTCCAACTGGGAGATACAGGGATATGGCGAACCGATCTACACAAACGTGGATTATCCGTTTCATCAGGATGAAACAGAATGCATGATCGAAGCAAAGTCCGGGAAACCCAAGGTACCCAACCCTCCGTATCTGCCTTCCGGGAACCCGACCGGCTGTTACCGGAAGATTTTTGAACTTCCGGATGCGTTTGCCGGCAGAGAGGTCTATCTGAATTTCGAAGGAGTGGAAACCGCTTTTTATCTTTGGGTGAACGGTATTCCGGCAGGCTATTCTCAGGACAGTAAGCTTGCAGCGGAATTCTGCATCACAGAATATGTAAAACCCGGGAAAAACATGATCGCCCTGCAGGTGATGCGGTTTGCGGACTCAACTTATATGGAGGATCAGGATTACTGGTATTTGTCCGGGATTATCCGGGATGTATGGCTTATCGCCAAACCGGCCCTTCATCTTGAGGATATCCGCTGGGATGCGGTTCCTGATCTTAAGTTGAAAAGCGGCCATGTGACTGTAACAGCCAATGTCAGCCGCAGGCCGGGTTTTGCGGACTGCCGCATCAGAGCAGGCATCTATGACAGCAAAAGAGAATGTCTGGGCTCCGGAGAAGGAGATGTACAGGCAGAGGCTCTGTATCGTCAGGATGTAAGACCGACTGCAAATTCCGCCCGGGCGGAAATCTCGCTGGAAAGGATCTGCCTTTGGTCGCCGGAAACGCCTGTACTGTATACCCTGATCGTGGAACTTTTGTCTCCTGAAGGGGAGGTGCTGGATATTGAGAGCGCCCGTTTTGGTTTTAAAAAGATTGAGATCGCAGACGGCGTGGTTTTTCTGAACGGGATCCGTCTGATCATCCGCGGCGTAAACCGGCATGAATTTTATTATAAGACAGGAAGATATGTCAGCAGGGAGATCATGGAAGAGGAAATCCGCCAGATGAAGCGGATGAATATCAACGCAGTACGTACCTGTCATTATCCGGACAGCCCGGTCTGGTATGACCTTTGCGACCAATATGGACTTCTGGTGATCTGCGAGGCGAATCTGGAAACGCATGGCGTGGCGGGGGCTCTGACGCACTCGCCGGCATGGGCGAATGCCTTCCTGGACAGAGCGGTAAGGATGGTCTGTCAGCATAAAAATCATGTCTGTATCTACTCCTGGTCCCTGGGCAATGAGAGCGGGACTGGCGCTAATCATGCAGCCATGTATGGGTTCATCAAAGAATATGATCCTTCGCGTCTGTGCCAGTATGAAGCGGGAGAACCGGGGAAACAGATCTCCGATGTCCGAGGAAATATGTATGCGACCGTGGATTATATCATGAAAATGCTTGCGGATCCCAAAGATGACCGGCCGATCATCCTGATAGAGTATCTCTATCAGATTCGGAACAGCGGTGGCGGACTGGAAGAATTTCTGAAGCTGCTGCATCGCTTCCCGCGTTTCCAGGGCGGATATATCTGGGACTGGCAGGATAAAAGCCTTCAGGGCTTTGCAGAGAACGGAACGCCGTTTTTTGCCTACGGAGGCGACTTCGGAGAATCATATGTAGAGGGGAGGGACGGCGGACCCGATCCCTCGTTCATGACAGACAACGGGATCGTTCTTCCGGATCTTACCTGGAAACCCGTAGCCTATGAAGTAAAAGAAGCGTATTCACCGGTTCGTTTTACGGCTCCGGAACGGTGGTCGGCATGGCAGACCACCAACGAAAAAGATACCTATCTGCTGCGCAACGACAGTCTTACGTTATCACTGAATGCTTACAGGTGTACCGGGATCTTGAAGGAGAATGGGAAAGAAATCGCCAGGCAGGAGGTTGTGCTCCCTGATCTTGCGCCGGGCCAGTCGCAGATCATGCAAATCTCTATTCCGCATGAGAAAAAACCGGGGGCAGTCTATACGATCGATTTTATCTTTTTCTGCAGCGGAAAAGATGAGGATATCCCGGTCGGGACCTGCCAGTTTATGCTGGAAAGCGGGCCGGCGGCTTTGTATGAGCCGAAAACAGCGCCTGCAGCTGCCCCTGTGGCAGAGCAGGATGAAGAGCAGCTGCTTCTGTCAGCGGCAAAGGTCCGGGTTTCGATCGATAAAAAGACAGGAATGCTCAATTTTGTGGAAAAAGAGGGGGTTACCTATCTTTGCGGCGGAGTCAGACCTTGTTTTGACAGGCCTTACACGGGACTGGATGCCCAGAAGGATTGGGGCTGGTTCCTGGAATATGAGAAGATAAGAGATCTGCATTTTGTATATTCAGAGATGACTGTTTTGAACGGTGAGGATCGTATCCGGGTGGAACTGCTCTTTACGAAAGAAGAAGCAGATGCACCTGAGATCAGTGGAAAGGTTGCATATACACTTTTTGGAGACGGGAGTCTGGAGCTTGGGGCTGATTTTCTGATCGATCCTTCTTATCAGGCTGTTCCCCGTGCGGGGCTGGAGCTGTTGGTGCCTCAGGGATTCGAAAAGCTGGTCTATTTCGGCAGGGGGCCTGTAGAGAACTATTCTGACCGTCAGCTGGCGGCGCCTTTAGGAGTCCACGAATCTACGGTAAATGCGCAGCATTTCAGCTTTATCCCGCCGTCGGAAAACGGAGGGCATGAAGACACGTACTGGCTGTATCTGGAGGATGCCGAAGGACATCGACTTCAGGTGCAGATGAGACAGCCTCTCCATTTTGATGCGCATCATTATACGGTTTCTGCCTGTCAGAAGGCACGGCATGACCATGAACTGGAATTATGCGAGGAAACTGTTCTGCATCTGGATGCCGCCCATGGGCCGATCGGCAGTACCATGGCCTGGAGTACCTGTATGCCTGAACGGTATGCCGTTTCCGGAGGGAGTTTCCATCTGGAAGCGTTGATACGGTTATGAGTCAGGGGATGCATTTTTCGTCAACATCTAAACAGAAAAAGGCAGTTTTCGACTGTCTTTTTTGATTTCTATAGTATACTGAAAGCATGTTGTTTGAGATGGCGATCTTATGCGTGTACCGGTCAAGATACTCGACGGCATTGCCGAAGCCGTTGAACGTTTTCTTTATGAAAGGGCACCAGTCTTTTTTATACAGATGGTCACGAAAATTTTCCCATTCGTAAAGGCCCGCCCACTTTTTACAGGAACCCGGAAAGGTCAGGCCGCTTCCGGAAATGATGCAGTGCATGTCATCAGGTCAAAGGGGCTGAGGACAGAGGAAGCGGAATGAACCGCAAGGTGAATGTAGATCGTTGTCGATTCAAGGGATTTATGC
>CADBNA010000417.1 GCA_902795835.1 uncultured Lachnospiraceae bacterium
CGGGCCTGTCTGCGGTTTGCAACACCGGCGGTATCCAGTGTGCCGCGGATGATGTGATATCTGGTACCGGGCAGATCTTTTACTCTGCCGCCGCGGATCATAACCACGCTGTGCTCCTGAAGATTGTGTCCCTCACCCGGGATATAGCTGGTAACCTCGATACCGTTGGAAAGACGTACCCTGGCAATCTTTCTCAGAGCGGAATTCGGCTTCTTCGGGGTCGCGGTCTTGACGGCCGTGCAGACGCCGCGCTTCTGGGGAGAAGACTGATCCAGCGCTTTCTTCTTCAGAGAGTTGAAGCTCTTCTGCAGAGCCGGGGCTGTGGATTTCCTGACAGAAGTCTCACGGCCTTTTCTGACTAACTGGTTAAATGTAGGCATTCTTTTTCCTCCTGAATTATTTTTGATACGGCTGCAAAAATTCGGTATTGCATGCCTTCCGGCACGCAGAAATGGGCGCAGAATCCCCTTTATGAAAATCCATGCGCCCGATCATTATACGATTGCAGGCATGGGAAGTCAAGTATTTTCTCAACCTCCACCAGCGCGGAGTGCTGCGGGTTTCCTCTGGCCAGGGGGGTCGGCCGGGATGTCGTCAGCACATTTACACAGCCGCGGAGGTCCGTGCCGTCTCCGGCAGGAGTGTACCAGGCGCCCTCCGGGATGCACACGACGCCCCGCATTATCCTGTCGGACACGTGCACCCGCATGCGGATCCTGCCCCGGTCGTTCCAGATGACCGCCTCATCATCTTCAGAGAGGCCGCGGGCAGCCGCATCGTCCGGATGCATCCAGAGTCTGTGCGGCTCCAGTTTTTCCATGCGGACATTGTTGTCATGAACGGAATGGGTGCGCCGCTTCGTATGCCAGCCGATCAGCTGCAGAGGCCATTTGCGGGCTCTCCCGTCCCCGATCCCCTCAAAGGCAGGCACATATTTCGGCAGTGCCGGAACATCCGGCAGCTTCTTCCTCGCCAGCGCAGGGGAAAAGATCTCAATTTTCCCGGTTTCTGTCGGGAAAGGCACTTTGTCCGGTCTCTCTCTCTGTTCCCGGAATGCGGAAAAAGGCGGATTATCCCGGAAAATCCAGCCGCCGGCGGCGGCAAACGTGTCAAAATCCGGAAGCTCCGGCTCCTCCGGCCGGATGCGGTCATACAGCAGGCGGTTCCATTCCCGGACACTTCCGCACCCTTCAGACAGGTCTTCAATTCCCAGTTCCTCCGCCAGCGCGCACAGCCACTCGAATTCAAACCGCGAGTCGAACAGCGGCGGAACACTTCTGCTGCCGTACAGCAGATAGTTTCCCAGTTCCCACGGTCCTGTCATGTGCTCTCCCTCAAACAGACTGGTGCCGGGCAGAATCAGGTCCGCGTACCGGGCGCTGGCTGTCATGAACAGGTCCGAATCAATAATGAATTCACACCGGGAGCGGTCCTGCAGGATCCGCAGCGTCCGGTTCACATCGCTGTGCTGATTGACCAGTGTGTTCCCGGCCAGATTGAAGATCAGGCGGATATTGCTGTCCAGCCGGCCGCCGCGCACGCCGTCCCTCTCTTCTGTCATCTCCGTGCCGCGCAGGATGGCATCGGTCCAGAGAAAAGAAGGGATGCTCTTCCCATATGGATTCACCGGCATGGGTATGACCGGCTTCCGGTGCTGGGGAATCGCAATGCTGCCGCCTGTGCAGCCGCCCGGGATACCGACATTGCCGGTCATGCAGGCCAGCACCATGACAGATCGGACTGTCTGCTCTCCGTTTGCGTGCCGCTGCGGTCCCCAGCCTGCCAGGATTGCCGCCGGTTTCGCAGATGCGTACTGAATGGCCAGCTGTCGGATCGTCTCTGCGGGAATGCCCGTAATGACAGATGCCCAGGCGGGCGTCTTCGCCGTATGGTCGCGCGTGCCGTACAGGTAATCCTGCCAGGTTTCTTCCTTTAAATAGTCCTCCGGCATATGGGCTGCGTCAAAGCCAAGGCAGCATGCATCCAGAAAATCTCTGTCTTCCAGATGTTCCTCCAGAATTACCCATGCCATGGCGGCCGCCAGGGCGCCATCGGTGCCCGGACGTATGGGAATCCACTTTGCGGAAAGAGCTTCCGCGGTCTCACTGCGGTGCGGATCAATGACCACAATGGGCACATTCTTTTTCCGGAGATTCTGCAGCAAGCGCCGCGTATCCGGGTCATGCCAGGTCACTGCCGGGTTGCAGCCCCACAGAATCAGCATTTTCGTCTGTTCAATGGTATCCGCGGAAGAGCCCGTCTCCTCGGTCCCGTAAAAAAACAGAGAAGCTGTCCGGATGCAGGCGGTGCTGTAGGAATTGTAGTAATCCAGAAAGCCGCCGTCCAGGGCCAGAAGGCGCTTTGCCATCCGGTCGCCGCGGATCACGGCACTCACACCGGTCGCGTAGTTCACATACCGGCTTCCCGGCCCGAATCTGTCCGTAATGCTTCGCACTTTCTCCGCCGTCAGCCGGACAGCATCCTTCCAGGAGATCCTTCGGAAATTATTGCTGCCGCGCTCTCCCGTCTGCAAAAGCGGGCTTCTCAGCCGGTCCGCCCGCAGGAATGTCTGGGGATACGCCAGTCC
>CADBNA010000418.1 GCA_902795835.1 uncultured Lachnospiraceae bacterium
CGCAGGATCAGTACTGCCAGAAAGCACTGGGAAAAAAGTGTGGCCAGAGCTGCTCCCCGGATCCCCATGGAGAGCCCGGCGACCAGCACAAGGTCCAGGATCAGATTCGTGACCGATGAAAGAAAAAACAGATACAGGGGGGTCTGCGTGTCGCCCAGAGAACGAAGGACCGCCGTGCCGACATTGTAGATCAGCTGTGCCGTCAGCCCCAGGATGCAGATATGAATATAGACGGAAGCATGCGGCAGGACATCAGGAGGGCAGCGGAGCAGACCGAGGATCCGGTCTGCCAGGATAAAAACGGCCGCTGTCATGACAGCCCCGGCAAGCAGGGCGAGACGGATAACGGAGCTGATGACTTTTTTCAGGTCATCATAGCGTCTGGCGCCAAACAGGCTGGCGGTTATTACACTGACTCCGGAGGAAAAACCGACGAAAAAATTGATCATCACAGACATGAGCAGGCCGGAAGAGCCGACAGCGGCCAGGGCAAAGCTGCCGCCGAAGCGGCCTATGACGGCACAGTCAGCGATGTTATAGAATTCCTGCAAAAACTGGGAGAGGAGAACCGGAACCGCAAAATGTATCAGCGTTTTTCCGATAGGTCCGTTTTCTACATGAATGACACCGGTTCCGCTTCCCGCCATAATGATCTGTTCTCCCCTGCTGCACCGAGAGTATCGCTGCGGCGGTGCCCCCCTGGCCCTGCCTGCCAGAATATAGTATATCGAATTGAAAAAAAGCCGGGTATACCGGCTTTTTTATTGTAAAGGTATAAGACTTTTCCATATCACATTTCCGGCGTCTCCAGAGAGGCACCTTCGTCTGCAATCACTTTTTCCACAAGCATAAGGAATTGTTCTGTTTCAGGCTTCATGGCCCGGTCACTTACATGCAGATATCCAAACGAGACCTGATTCTGAAAACCGTCTATGACAGAGAGACTGAAATTGTATTTTCCATAGGCGCCCCGCAGCCAGTAGGTGCCCAGGTTGCACAGCTCTGTCTGCTGCAGCATGCGTATCATCAGGTGGTCACTGTTGGTGCGGACCACTTTCCGCACAGAGCATTTGCCTGAGCGGAATAAAGCACTGTCCAGCAGAAGGTCCTCTACGGAAAAGAAATCATTTTCCAGCTGGATGCAGGAGCAGCCGTCCAGATCCTCCGGCTGCAGAAGTGGACACCCGTAGTACCGGCTTTTTGTCCCGGCATGGAGAACCAGATCGGTTTTCCGTAGCGGCGTATAGGCCAGATGATGGCGGGCGGTCAGGCGGGAGAGGGCTGACAGCTTGCTGACGGGGACAAACAGGAGACCCAGATCATACTGGCGCTCCTCCAGCAGATCAATCATCTGCTCGATGCCGCATTCCGTATATTGCAGGGAAAACCCCTGCTCCATATACGACTGAAAAAAATCCTCCGTCAGGAAAGCAAGACTGCTGCTGGGGTTGGCAGCGATCCGCAGACGCCTCGAAGCGGTGTCTTCGCATACTTCCCGGATCAGAGCAGTGTTTTTTACAATATTCTGAGCATAGATGCGGATCCGTTCTCCTTCTTCTGTCAGGGCAATGCCGTGCGCAGTGCGGGTGAACAGAGAGACGCCCAGGTCCCGCTCCAGTCCCTTGATCACCTGGCTGACATGGGGCTGTGTCGTGTAGAGTTCCTCGGCTGCCCTGGTCAGGGAACCTTTATCTGCGCTGGTCAGAAAATACTGCAGCTGCTGCATATCCATAGTCTGTGTCCTCCATTCTATCCGCGGGTATGTTATATTCGGTCCTGAATGGGTTTCCTTCACCCATATTATAGCAGGACAGGGAAAAAATGACAGTCCATAACGCAGAATTATACCGGCTCCATAAAAAGCCGGAGTTATCCCCCGCGTCCGGTGTTCGGGTATAATAAAACCACAAGATCTGATAAGAATAATCTGTGGAAATGGAGGAAATTCCGGTATGTGGCTGGCAGCTGCTTTTTTATCTGCGGTTTTCAGTGCAATGGCGACATTGCTGATCAAGCAGTTTGTAAAGGAAACGGATTCCACTCTGGCAACGGCGCTTCGGACGGGGGTAGTGCTGGTAATTGCCTGGATAATCGCCGCGCAGGCCGGTGCTCTGAGAGACATTTGCGCCATTTCCCGGAAATGCCTGCTGTATATCGTATTGTCCGGTGTCAGTACAGCCCTGTCATGGCTGTTTTATTACCGGGCTCTGACGAAGGGCGATGCGGATAAGGTGATGGCCATAGAGAAGTCCAGCATTCTGGTCACGCTGTCGGCAGCGGTGGTTCTGTTTGGTGAGCACTCTCACCTTCCGGTGAAGCTGACAGGTATGTGCGTCATCGCGGCGGGACTGTACCTTCTCCTGAAACCGGCTGCTTCCGAACAGGAAGCGGCACGCTCCCCGGCCCCAAAAACAGACAGCAGCGGCTGGCTGCCGTATGCCTTTCTGGCTGCCTTGTTTTCCGCGCTGAATACGATCTTTGCGAAGCTCGGCGTTACCGGTATGAGTTCGAGCCTGGCAACGGCGCTTAACACCAGTGTAGTGCTGCCGGTCGTCTGGGCTGTAGTGCTGCTTGAGGCAAAAACCGGATTTGGCAGGGAGCGGAACAGCAAAAGCCTTTTTTCAACCGTCAGCGGAAAGGAAGCTTTCTGGATTGCCGTTTCCGGACTGACGACCGGTATCTGCTGGCTGTGCTATTACTATGCCGTGAAATACGGGCCGATCACGGTTGTAGTGCCGGTAAACAAGCTGAGCGTGCCGATTGCCGTTCTCTACTCCCACTTCGTATTCGGAGAGCAGATGAAGCCGCGGGAGCGCGCAGGCATGACCGGCATTGTATGCGGAATGCTGGCCGTGGCGGTTTTGGGCTGAGAAGCCAAAAGGGGAGTCAAAAGGGACGGCTCTCTATGACGCCTTGACAACACTTTCGGAATCTGCTACTTTAATTTGTGGAAGTTCTGTATCGGTTTCCCTCCGGGGAAGCCGCTTTTTCAATGGGAGAATCGCGAAAGGAAGGCAGCGTTAAAAGCCGATGATGAAATATAAAAAAGGCGTCCTGTTGTCCGCTGTCTTTCTGATCCTCATTATTCTGACGGGACGGATGCCGGGCGGTGATTTTCTCTATGTCGTGAAGGTGTGGCTTGCCATGCTTCTGCCTGGCCTGTGTGTGTTTCCGCTGACATCCCGTCTGTTCCGCACTTTTTCGGACCGCGGCTGGATTCAGTCAAGGCTGATCGGCCTGGCCCTTGCCGGCTTCATTTCTTCCCTGCTGATCCTGACCCATACCATCCCGTTTCGCGGCGGGCCGCTGCGCGCTGTCACGCTCGTTCTGGCGGCCGCCGTGTGGGCTGCGGCCTTTTTCCGGCAGAGGGCTGCTGCTGCAGCACGCTGCGGAACTGCCGGGCCGGTATGTGACAGAGCAGCCGGGCTGGTATGTGACGGAACTGCCGGGCCGGTATGTGACGGGTCTGCGGCGGATCCTGGTCCGTGGAAGCGAGTTCTGCTTCGGTTTGCCGGCGGCGGGACAGCCCCGGATCCGGTCCTGATCCTGGCGGAAGAGCTGCTGTTTTTCACGCTTCTCGTCGCCTGGTGCCGGCTGTACGGCTTTGATCCCCTGGGCGCCCTGAATTCCGAAGGGCCGATGGACTACGGCATACTTTCTTCCATGATGCGCTGCGATACCCTGCCCCCGCCCGATATGTGGGACTGTGAACGGCTGTTTGACAGCTATTACTGGGGCTGTCATTATTTCACGGCTTTTCTGACAAAGTTGACCGGATTCCGGATCAATGAGATGTTTACGGTTGCGAAGGCCATGGTGCCGGCCGCTTCGGCGTCCGTGGTATTCAGTACCGTCTGGCATTTTGTGAAGGACAGCAGGGAGGCTGTCGGGGATGACCGGGCCTATGCGGCCGGCTTTTTCACCGCGCTGCTGTTTATGTGTTCCTCCAACCTGCACTACCTCGTGTATGGCCTGTTCAGGCTGCTGCCCTTTGAGAATTACTATTACTGGTCGCTGACCCGGTATGTCGGAGGATCCGGCGACGGTCCCGGGACGATAACAGAAATCCCTGCCTTTTCATTTCTTCTGGGTGATCATCACGCCCACATCGTCAACATTATGTATGTCTGCTGCTTTCTGAGCCTTCTGTACGCGTGGATGCGTGTGCAGGACACGCTGGCAGCCGGGAAGGCAGACCCGGTTTCCGCAGACCGCAGGACGGTCTTCTGCGCCCTCTGCCGGGAGGTACTCACCGATCCCTTCTTTTATATGCTGGGTCTGTTTATCACCGTATTCTTTATGAACAACACCTGGGATGCCCCGATCTATGTCTTTGTGTATGTGACCGCCGTCAGCCTGACGGCGCTGCGGTCCCGCAGAGAGCATCGTCTGCTCCGGTGGTTCCTGCGGTGCGCGCTGACGGCCGTCCTGCTGTTTGCCGCTTCTGCTCCGTTCCGGACTACTTTTTCGACGGTCTCGGCAGGCGGGATCATTCCCGCACAGGTGCGCACGATGCCGGAGAAGCTCTTTGTCTTCTGGGCGATGCATCTGTCGGTGACTGCCGCCTTTCTTCTGTTCACGGTCAGCAGATACAGGAAAGCCGGCACCGGGACAGGGGCGGCGGGTTTTGTCCGCTCCCTGCCCGTTCCGGATCTTTTTGTCCTTATGGCCGGATTCTGCGCCGTCTGTCTGATTGCGTTCCCGGAATTCCTCTGGGTCACGGATTTTTACGGCGGGAGGATGAACACTGTGTTCAAGACCTGGCTGCAGGCAGCCGTCCTGCTGGACCTGGTCTGCGGCTATGCCGTCCTTCGCATGTTTGCGGATACAAAAAAACTGCCGCCGCGGATCTTTTCGGCCGCTGCGGCTGTCCTGTTTCTGCTGAGCTGCGGATATTTTTCATTCGGCATTGTGAGTCATTACGGGGATATCACGGACCGGGACCGGTATGCCGGACTTGACGCGGAGCATGTCCTGGATACGGAGATGCCGGAGGATGCCGGCGCGGTCCGCTGGCTGGAAGAGAAGGCCAAGGGGCAGCCCCATATCCTTGAAGCATGGGGCAGGGAAAGTACGACCTGCGGCAGGGTATCTTCCCTGACCGGTCTGCCGGCGGTTCTCGGTATGTATAACCATGAGTGGCAGTTTACGATGGACAGGCAGGACGTGGAGCGGCGCGCAAGGGATGTCGATGCCATGTATACATCTGACGATGAAGAACTGGTGCGCCATCTCCTGCGGCAGTATGAGATCCGCTATGTGTTTGTCGGCAGGGAAGAACTGCAGAAATACGAAGTAAATCAC
>CADBNA010000419.1 GCA_902795835.1 uncultured Lachnospiraceae bacterium
AAGTCCGGTCCGGCAGGACCTCCTTCTATGGCAGGGGGGCATACGGAGTCGAGCTGGATTCCCGGCCGGGGGACGCAGGAGATCCCAAATCGAAACATGTGGCAGTCATCAGGGACAGCGCTGCAAACCACCTCAAATCCGCCGGAACCAAACTGGTAGACGACGGGGCCTGGCATACTGCTAAGGTAACCTTCAGGAAAAAAGTGCTGACGGTTTATATAGACAGAAAGAAGCTTGTCCGATTGAGAGCGGCCGACCTGCCTTCAACTGTCTTTGTCGGCTTTACGGCCTCAGGCAGACACGGCAGAAGCGAGCAGCTCATAAGAAACATACGGCTTGGAAGAAAGTACCTGGATAAAGCGGACGACTATGCCCGGGAATTCACGATCCGTTTTGACGCAGGCGGCGGCAGCGTGGCTCCTTCCGAAAAGAGCGCAAAGAGCGGGTCAGCCTGGGGATCCCTTCCACTTCCGTCCCGCAGCGGATATCTGTTTGATGGCTGGTATACGGACAGATCCGGGGGACAGCAGATCACTTCCGCGACAAAAGCTTCCTTGGATCTCACCGTCTATGCCCGCTGGAATAAGGAAAAGGTCAGGAAATCCGTGACCGGCCGCTACACCGACTCATATTTCAGGAAGAATCTCAGTTTTGACGCCGTGTACGATGACGGCTATTTCACGAAAAACAGCTCCTTACAGCAGATCGGCCTGGCCAGGCTCTCCATGCTGGCCTCTGCCGCCGCATATGACTGCGAAAACACTCTCAGCACACTCAATGACTGCAATGACCTGCTCGAGAAATGCGGTTTCAGCTACAGACGCTTCGAGGCCAATGCCACAATCCTTTCCAATGACCGCGTAAGCTTCACGGTCGGTATCCGGAAAGACAGGACCAATGGGTGCACACTTGTCGCTGTCATCCTGGCAGGAACGACATCGGACAGCGAGTGGATCAGCAATCTCAATCTGGGCAGCGGAAGCGGACATGCAGGCTTTGTAGCAGCTGAGGCGGACGTTTATAAAAAGCTGTCCGCTTATCTGCGCGAACAGGGGGTGAGCGGCAAGGTCAGATTCTGGATTACCGGACACAGCCGCGGCGCAGCGGTCGGAAGCCTCCTCACCAAAAGGCTGAACTCCATGGACCAGTATGGCAAGGCCAATGTCTACACTTACACATTTGCCTCCCCCGCGGTCTCGGAGCATGCTTCCGAAGCCGGATATGAGAACATTTTCAATTATATAAACCCCGATGATATCGTCACGGACGTGCCGCCTGCTTCCTGGGGCTACAGGCGCTGCGGCAGGGACATTGTCCTCCCGCCATCCGCGGAAGGGCCCATGAGAGCCGCATTTAAAATGAAAACAGGCACAGAGTATACTCCGATGAGCCCGGAAGACAAACAGCTTCTGATTGACCTTTTGTCTTCCGTGAGGCGGAAATCCTCCGGGCCGCTGGAGGATTTCGCTGCGGCGATCGCCCACGCACACTGTCAGACATCGTATCTGTGCTGGCTTGGCGCAATGCATTAGAGACGGAAGAAGCGATGCGGCTCCCGTTAAGGACCGGGGACGGGTGTGAATTCTTTTGTTGACCGTGTTTTTTATGTATGGTAAAAAAAGTAGATGACAGCTGAATCTGTCTGCATGAGGATGCTCCGGGATCTGCCGGTGTTCTGACCGGGCAGGCAATTTCATTTGCGAATGGAACGACTCTCAAGCATCACAAAACGGCTAGGAGGACTTTGCATGAAAAAAATGATTTCGCTCACTATGGCACTTACCATGGCCCTCAGCATCTCCGCGGGCCAGACGACGGCTTTCGCGCTGGCGGAGGCGCCGGCTGCATCGGAAGCCCCTGCTGTCTCAGAGGCACCGGCTGCAGAAGAAGCACCGGCTGTCTCAGAGGCACCGGCTGCAGAAGAAGCACCGGCTGTTTCAGAGAAATCGGCTGCAGAAGAAGCACCGGCTGATGAAGAAAAGCCTGCAGACGACGAGCTCTCCGATGCCGAAGCGGATGAGAGGGAGTGGCTGTGTGAGATGAACCGGCTG
>CADBNA010000420.1 GCA_902795835.1 uncultured Lachnospiraceae bacterium
GTCTATCTGAGTTATGACGTCAGCTTTTTCCTGATGTTCTTCCTTCTTCTTCCAAAATACAGGAAAGTCAGTCGGGATGGTTCTCTTTGACTCCCCTTTCGACTCCTTTTGACGTGTGAAGTATTATGTGACATAGTTCTAAATAGAACAATTAACGGAGGCGGCATGCTCTACTGGGAAAAACAGAAAAAGATAAAGACACTGTATGAATTGTATTCCAGACCTGTGCGTGAGAAATACGGCCTTACCCAGATGGAGTATTCCATCGTGCTGTTCCTGCACAGAAATCCCGGTTGTGACACGGCGTCTTCTATCATTCAGACCAGTCAGTACACAAAATCGCATGTTTCCTCTGCCATAAAAAGCCTGGAAAAACGGAATTTCATCAAAAGAGAATACGCGCAAAATTGCAATTAATCAGGAGCTGTGCGTGGGCTGCGGGATATGCAGGTCCCGATGCGAGCAGGAGGCCATCCGCATCCGGCAGACCATGCCGATGCGGAAAGACCTCCATGAATATTTCCTGAAAGATTACAGCCTGGATATCAAGCTGGGCCGGAAACGCGTATGAGCGGCGTCAGTATTTTCCGTACTGCTCAAGCGTTTCAAACATAGCCTCCATATTTTCTTCTTTGCAGTTCTCCAGAGAACCGTTAAAGTCAAACAGGTAACCTCCTCCCGGCATGCAGGTATCCAGCAGGTATTTCACATCATCGATGACCTGCTGCTTCGTGCCGAACTCCATGTGCGAGATGGAGAGGTTGCCGCTGATGGCCGCGATTCCGGAGAGCTTTTCTTTTGCGCGCTTCATATCGACTTTTTCAAAATGATACACGACCTTGTTTTTCGGTACATCGGTCAGGAAATCCAGTCTGGTGTCATACGGTCCCTCGGTGTAGATATACGGCGTCACGTCCATATCAATCAGAGCCATCATGATCTTCTTCAGCGGCTTCCAGTAGAAACGCTCATACTGCGCATCATTCATGAAGCCGTCCATGGCCTTGTGCAGCGGGAAGAACACTCTCTTCACAGGCATATCCACAAAGCGGAAATACTGCAGCGCCTGAATCTGCTGATCGGCGAACATGTCACAGGCCTGGTCGATGTATTCTGCCATATCCGGATCCGTGACATCTTCAAAGATGCCCATCGTGCCGCGGAAATAATCACCCAGGATATCATACGGGGCCTCGGAAGCGCCGGTCATCATCGGCGGGAAGCCCATCTCCGCCAGAATCTGGCCGTATTTTGCCGATGCGGCTGCCGCCTTCGCATCCTCCGCACCGATCTCCGCCATCTTCCGGAAGGTATCCTGTGCGTCCGGCGCGCAGTACGGCGCGATCAGGCTGGTGCTCAGGACGATCGTCGGGATCAGGTTCAGGCCTGCCGTGCCCCCCAGGTTGGCATACGCACGGGGAACATATTTGCGCAGCATGAAGCCGGAGAAATCCTTCAGCATTTCCGGATACTCTTCCTGAGACATCAGTTCCAGCTCAATCACCTGATGCGAGCTGTATTTGTCCACCATTGTACCGGGACGGCCGGGCCAGTCAATCATGCGGGAACCGGCAATCTCATTGGCTCTTCCGCTGGTAAACTGCGGTGCGATGGCAATATCCAGCAGCGGATGCTCCTTATGAAACTGTACCGCTGCCTCGCCTGCCTTGTCATAATCATAATAGATATCCGCGTAGCTGGATCCGTGAGACCTCTGGATATAGGACGAAAAGAACGTAAAACACGGCACCCGGTCCGGTGTCCCTCCGTGCATCGCCGTCTCCACCCGGTTGAGTCTCTCTGCAAACAGTTTCTGCGCATTCGTCATTTCGCTCATAATCACTCCTCCTATGATTACTTACTGTCAGCTCTTTATTCAGTTTTCAGCCGATGCCCCGGTTCCGCTCGGGGCAGTCTACAGGTACAGTATACAATAGCCTGACCGTTTTGTCATGGCTGTTCTTATCTGCGTTCTGATCTGCGTTCTGATCCGGCTCCTATGCGAGCACGATGCCGCCATACGGGCGGATCTGCAGAAGCATGCAGCACCCTTCTCCCAGTACATTCTCCATATGCCGGCAGAATGCTTCCGCCATATCTTCGGGGACGAACGCCTGTATGGTCCCGGCAAAGCCGCCGCCGTGCACGCGGCAGATGCCTCTTCCGCGAAGCATCTGTTCCGCTGCCATCAGAGCGACCGCAACTGCCTGCTGATCCGGAAAACGCGGGCTGTAAACATTCTGCAGATACATGAAGGATGAATGACCGGATTGCTCCGCAATGCTCAGAAATTCCCGGAAATCATTCTTCAGGAGCGCTTCAGTTTCCGCCTGAACGCGGGCATTTTCACTGAAAAAATGCGCTGCCCGCAGTACCGCGCGGTCCCCGCAGGTTTTACGGAGAGCTGCCAGACGCGGCAGAAACTGCTCTTCCGGCACCTCCCGGAGAACTTCTTTTCCGAACTGCCGGGCAACCCGCTTCATCTCTTCCGGTATGGCCGCGTAATCCTCCGTCAGATGTGAATGACTTGCACCGGAATCGATGATGCAGAGCCGGTATCCGCTGTCCGCAAAAGAAAAGGGGATGCGTGTAATCTGCGGAGAATCCGGTTCCCTGAAATCAATCGCAATGGCGCCCCCTACAGAACAGGCCATCTGATCCATGAGTCCGCAGGGCTTGCCGAAAAAGACATTTTCCGCATATTGCCCGATCTTTGCGATCTCAACCGCGTCCAGCGATTCCCGGCAGAACAGCCGGTTGAAGATCACGCCTATAAGGGCTTCAAACGCCGCAGAGGAAGAAAGCCCCGAACCTCCCGGAACATCTGAAATCACGCAGGCATTAAACCCGCCGGGA
>CADBNA010000421.1 GCA_902795835.1 uncultured Lachnospiraceae bacterium
CATCTTTAGCCGTTTTATTCTCTGCAACCACCTGAGAACTTTCCGAATCTGCAGCCTGGGTACTATCCGCACTTCCGCTGTTCCCGGCAGCCCAGATACTATCCGCGCTTCCGAAGGCTGTAATCCCGAAAGCCAGCAAAACTATCAGCAGCATTGAAATTTTCTTCTTCATACGATCAAACATTTTCTGCACCTCCGTCATTTTCTTTTGCAATCGTATACCTTGTTTCTTGTATTTTGACATCATGTCAGTATTTATTATATCTTCTTTCTGACACTGTGTCAATATTTATTAATAATCAACGACAAGTTTTTTCTGTCGTTGATTATAAAAATATGCTCTGCACTTATCCGCATTTGCGAATAGTCACAGAGCATTAATTCGGGAATCAGCCGCGGCCGCAGCAGTAGAGCCGCCTTTGGCGGCGGGATTTTCTCAAGTACTCTCCTGCCTGCAAGATCAGGCATCAGAGAGAACAGTGTCGGTATCTCGAACAGATTATTGGCATTCACTTCACGCTCACGAAGTTTCCTGTATTCGCTAAAAAAGATCTCGTTGTCGAAAATGTTCTGCTGTGCCATTATCTCTCCTTAACAGATCAGATCGGAATGAGTCATGGGGACGTTGTGAGTCACAAACAACGTCCCCATGGCTCATATTCATTCTTCTATTGTCCTGAACAGGTTCTGTTTACACTTCACACTGTATTGCAAAGTATAGGAAGCTGCCCCTGCCTCCAGTGCCTTCTGAATTTCATCAATCTCTCTTGTCACATCTTCCAGATTTCTGTACCACCCAAGAAACGTATTCTGAGCCCCCCACGTAGACTGATCGTTCCTGGCGGAAGCGGCCAACGCGAATTTGGGGCTGTTTTTGCGTCCCTTAAACTCCTGAGAACGAGTCACTTTTGACGCATTGATGATCACGCCTTCATGTGGTGAAATGATTCTGATCGTTTCTGAAGGTTCAGGCTTCCCCTCCTCAGAAATCGTCGCCGCATTTTCTCCTCTAAGCAGGCTGTCTAATGAGACGCCCAGCTTTTCTGATAAGATCAAAAGCTTATCAACCTCCGGATACCCGTCTCCAAGTTCCCACTTTGACACAGCCTGTCTGCTTACCCCCAGCATTTCTGCCAGTCCCTCCTGCGAGAGTTTGTTGTTCTTGCGAATCGAATGTAGGTTTTCTCCAAAACTCATTGTATCATCCTCCTTATAAAGGAAGTATACCGCTTGAACAGAAACGTATCCACCAACCTCAGTTTGCAATTCCGCAACCTGGGGTTGCTTTTCTTTTTTTCGTCTGTTAAATGCGTCAGATCCCGTTTTTTCGCCGCCTGTTATACTGACTTCCGGATGCCGCATTCTCCAGAAGCCGGATACCGTATACTTCTTTTCCACCGATCCGTTCTGTGATCACAGACAGAAATGCTGTAACCGCTATTCCACTATTTTCTATGTTTCTTTAATCTGTCTATTATCACCATGCGTCCCGGCGGTTCGTTCATCCTTTGTATTTCAGACACATCATTGTCAGGTCGTCAAACTGCTCGGCGTCGCCGACAAATGTATCCACCGCCTCTTTCACAGCACAGAGGATCTCCTCCGGACTGCCGTCCGTCCGTTTTTCAAATCCGTATAACACAGCCCCGGAGATCGGGCCGACCCACACCGTCTGTCCGAACGGCACATTCAGGATCTGGGATCTCATTTCCTCCGAAAGCGGATTCTGCATCGGATCATCCAGGAAAAAGCTGCCCTCGGGAAGGGAACCGAAAAGGCTTCCGTCCTGCCGCATAAAAAGCAGGCCGAATATTCCTTCACGCCGCGACAATTCAGTTTGCAGATAATCCCGGCAGCTGATAGACGTTGGTATACTGATTGGCGGCGGCAGTCGGCACGGAAGCGTATCCCGCAAGCGTTTCCGGGTCCGTTTTTATTTTTTCGCTGTACAGCGAGGATTTCCCGTTGAGTAGACCAAGATACTGACCGCGCAGGCATTTTACCTCGTACTGCTCCGACGTCTGGGAGAAGATATCCAGGTCAAAGGAGCCATCTTCTTTTCCGGCTCTGTAGAGCCTGTTGTACCATTCCATGATCGTCCAGAACATGGAATGCTCATGATCCACATAGCCGTCGAAGACCTCGTTGGTGAAAATGTTGTTCTGATATTTATACGCTGCCCAGTAATCAAGGCTCAGTTCGGATCGAAAGGCTGTAGCATACCCCTGAAAATTCGTCGTGCCGAACAGGTAGGTAGGATATCCCTCCTCTGTGAACGGATGGTTGGCGTGCATCTGCAGGAGTACGTTCAGGTAATCCTCCTCGTTGTTGATCGGCGGATACCCCAGCTCCTTATAATAATCCCAGCGGACGATATACCCGCGGTTATAATAACTGCTGCTGTATCCGATCCCGTTGTACCCGATCTTCTGAGGGAAGAAATAGAAACCGTCCCCCTGATACCCGAGCTGCCTGAAAACATCATGGGCCAGCCGGGCGTCACCTTTGAGCATGTTAGGGACATATTCTGCGAGATAAGGTTCCGCGTTCAATGCAACGCCGTTATCCAGAATCATGGCAAGGTTGTTATTGGTAGCGACGATGTCCGGCAGATTTCCGCTGGCCAGGCCTGTGGCGTAGGCTTCCGGCGTCAGATAGACGAACCTGATCTCCACGTTCAGCTGATCTTCCAGGTACTGCCAAAGACCAAGCTGGTCGTCCCCGTCGATCCGGCTGTTGGAACGATCCGAAATATCGCCGATCGTCAGAATGACCCTGTCCTCGGCAAACGCGACAGCCGGCAGGTGCAGCACCAGAAAAACTGCCAGTAATAAAATAAGCGAATGGAACCTTTTCATGGTAACTCATCCTTCCCGTTTTACACGATCTTCCTGTCTTTGCACGATCTTCCCGTCTTTACACGATCTTCCTGTCTTTACACGATCTTCCCGTCTTTACACGATCCTCCCGTCTTTACACGTTCTTCCCGTATTCCGGATCTCGTTTCGGAGCGTCGGCCGCCTATCTCACCGATCCGTAAACCTGCATCTGTTCCCCAGATTCTTTTCTTTTTCGAAAAATGCCTTTTTCAGCCGTGCATATTTCTCATCTGTACACACCTGCCGGCACTTCGGCTCAAAGGATCTTGTCATGTTAAAGCATTCTTTCATGTTATCGCATGGGTACTCTGCACACTCACTGCATGTCCTGATTCCTCGTTCTTCACAGCAGCTGATCAC
>CADBNA010000422.1 GCA_902795835.1 uncultured Lachnospiraceae bacterium
TGCCGACACCGCCATAGGCAATAGGCTCAGGCTCATGACCAGCGCCAGAATAAGAGACAGGGTTCGTTTTCCTAGTTTTGCTTGCATCTCGTTTGCCTCCATGTTTTAAGGTATTGCTCCGCTTTCGCGGTTTCTGTCCGGATCAAGTTGTCCGTCGTCCGGGAAAATTGCCGACACAGAAGTTCTGTCTGCCCGAGCATTTTTCCGTGATTTCCCGAGTGTGCCTGCCCTGCTTTCCCGAGCGCTGGATATCATAGAAATCCTGCCTGTCGGAAATATAATTCTGATAAGCTGTAAGCGGCATCAGGAAGTGTCGCTCATTCTCATGCTTATAGCTGCAGTTTTCAGACACACATTCGATTTCGCCAATCGGTCACCGTGCTGCCGAATTCCGATTATATGTCAAGTTTAGTCTATCACGAAAAACGTCGGTTTGTATAGGGAGGGAAACCCCGCCTATGCCCGTAAAACGGCAAAAAAGGCTTCCCTTCAAAAAAGAGAAGCCTGTCAGGAATCGATTTGACGTATTAAACTAAAGGCCGAGCATCGTGTTATGGTACAGTTCCATCAACCCGGAGCGAGTCGTTGCACCGGTTTTGCGGTAGAGCTGGGTCACATATTTTTGCAGCGCTTTGACCTGAATGGAGAGACGTTCGCTGATAACAGCCTGCTTATCCTCGGTAAGCACCAGTTCCCGAAGCACTTCGGTCTCTCGTGGCGTCAGGGAATATTTTTCCTTCATCCGATCAAAGGTGGCATCCTCCGATAACAGCGAAGGTGCGGGCTTTTCCTCAGAAACGGCGTTGAGGTTGAAACCTCCGCTGACGCTCAGCAGCACGATCATCACCACAAGCCCGCCTATGTTCAGTGTCAGCACAGCGGCAGCGGGAAGGGTGAAAAGATGGAGCAGCCCGGTAAGAAGCACAAGAGCACTGTCCAGTATCCTGCCCATGGATGCCCACAGCGCCGGATGTTTGGTACGATATGCAAGCCGCCAAAATGTCAGGTTATAATAGGTGACAGACGAGGCAATGGCGCAGTAGAACAGGCACATATTCAGCCTGTAGGCTCCCGCGCTGCCGTTCAGCACCGAGTTCAGCATGGCGACAAGCGCAATACAAATGGCCACGATGGGCACCAGCTTTCCCTGCCTCCGATCTCCGATGGCGGCGAATAGCAGATAGCATGGAATCAGAATGAGCCTTGGCCATGTGTAGACATTGTAATCCGTGTAGCCGGACTGGATCTGCAGATGATGGATATAACCGTTATAGAAGCTGGTGAACAGGAGAAATGCAGCAGCAATCAGGCAAACAAAGACAAGCTGACGAGGCATTGCCGCCTCTGACACCTGTTCAGGCTGTGAGTCCTGCTGAAACTCCTGCGGCCTTCGCTGCAGAAGAACAGTAAGCAAAACAATGGCAGCCAGCACAAAAGCTGGCAGAACCGGTGTGATGCCCCACTGGAGCTGAAGAAGGTATTGCAGCGCCACGGCAACGGCACAGCCGATTCCCATGCTCAGCGCTGTTTTCTCTCCTGCCGCTGTTTCTGCACTCATGCGGTGATAGACCGCGCCGCCCAGATAGCCGAGACACGGCATGACAGCGTGAGTGACGATCAGATAGAAAAGCGATCCGGTGCCCGCGAACAGCATTATCGCAGTCCCTACGGCAAAGACAGCCTGGACAGCGCAGAGCAGATTCCGGCGAATACGCTTTTTGTGAATCAGACGATCTGTACCTGCATAGGCCAGAAAGCCAAGAATCACAAATACCTGCATGGCGTAGTAGACCATCTCCCTCGTCTCGGTGGAGAGATAGCCGTCTCCGGCATGGTTGCCCAGTGCCAGTACGGTAAGCTGAAGAAACATGAAGGAGGCGAACAGCCCGGTCAGAAACAGGTTCTTTTTTGCTTTCACTGACATGCCGCTCGCCCCCTTATAATTGGTTGTATCATTATAGCAGAGGGAGACGATTTATACAAGATAACAAATCAGAAATTATGATCATCACCTTCGTGTTTATGTGTTTATGTAAAAAAGAAAAGTCCCCGGCTTTGGGGGCTTCTCTTCTGAGCGGGTGACATACCACCCGTTTTAATTCATATTTACTTGTTTTTCAGGCCCAGAGAAAGCTCTATTCTGCTCCCTCTCCGCCGTCGCTTATGACCTCATTGAAGATGGCGACGAATTCGGCATCAGAATCTGTGGGAATCTGCTCAGCAAGCATATATGTGAAGTCTTCTCCGTTCATGGTCCATTTCACAAAATACCAGCCGTCGTCCGGTTCTGCGCAGATCACCGCAACGCCTCCGGCTTCAACTTTGAAAGTTGATTCGCGCACCGGGAAATCCTCGTTAAACTCAA
>CADBNA010000423.1 GCA_902795835.1 uncultured Lachnospiraceae bacterium
CTGCTCGGCAAAATGAGTTTAGAAGAAAAAATGGGCCAGATCGTCGGAGCCTGGGCACGAAGAGGAGAAGAGTGGAAGCTCGATGAATCCTGTGGAATCGGCCAGATCAGTACGCTGGAATTCCGCAGATGCGAGAGCACTGAAGAGGCAGCGGAGTGGCAGCGCAGCCTGCAGGACAGAGTCATGGTGGCAAGCCCGCACCATATTCCGGCAGTGTTTCATATGGAAGGCCTTTGCGGTGCCTTCATTCAGGATACCACTGCTTTCCCGTCGGGGGTGAACCGTGGAGCTTCTTTCGACCCCGAATTGGAACGGCAGCTGGGAGAAGTCGTTTCGAGACAGGAAGCAGCCTGCGGAATTACTCAGATCCTGGCTCCGGTCCTGGACATCTCGAGGGATTCCCGCATGGGAAGGCAATCAGAGCCTTATGGAGAAGATCCAACACTTTCCGCTGCTATGGGTGTAGCCTTTACAAAAGGAATTCAGGAGACAGAGACAGCCGGACGCCGCCCTGAATCCGCGGCAAAACACTTCCTTGGATTTCACAATTCACAGGGAGGAATTCATGGAGCCAATGTGGATACGGGCGACAGGCTTCTCTACGAGATCTATGGAAAACCTTTTCAGGCTGCCATCACGGAGGCGGATCTTCGCGGAGTTATGCCCTGCTATTGTTCTATAGACGGCCTGCCGATCCATGCCTCCAAAAAGTATCTGACGGGTCTTCTGCGGGAACAGATGGGATTCGATGGCGTGACAGTGTCGGATTACTGCGGTGCCGATAATGCTTTCAATGTGCAACATGTGACGGAAAACAAAGGAGAAACCGGGAAGAGATGCCTGTTGGCGGGACTTGATGTCGAACTTCCGGAAGTATCTGTTTATGGTGAAGAACTGAAGGCTGAATTTGAGAGCGGAGAAGCGGATCCGAAAATCCTGGATCGGGCGGTGTTTCGTGTACTGGAAGCCAAATTCAGGATGGGGCTCTTTGAAAATCCCTATGCACTCACCGGGGAAGAGCTGGCAAAAGCAGTTCATCACAATGAGGATGAAACTTTGTCGATGAAGAGCGCACAGGAGAGTATTATTCTGCTGAAGAATAACGGGGTTCTTCCTCTTAAAGGAACCGAGAAAACTATTGCGGTGATCGGGCCCCATGCTGCCAATGCCCGATATTATTTCGGCGGCTATACACATCTCAGTATGGTAGAGGCACTCCACGCGGCAGCTAATTCCATGGCAGGTGTCGGCGCCGGCGGGGATACAAGCACGATCCGGTATGAGCGGGTTCCGGGCACCAATGTGCAGGTCGATGAGACAGAGCAGTTTGATGCGATACTTCAAAAGCTTCATCCGGATTGCAGGAATCTGCTGCAGGTGTTTAAGGTGGAGCTTCCGGGAACGAAGTTTGTTTATGCGCCGGGATATCCGAAAGCCGGGGCGGATGAGAGTGGATTTGATGAAGCTCTGGAGCTCATCCGGAATGCGGATGCTGTTATCCTGACACTTGGCGGAAAAAACGGTTCCGGTTCCATCGCTACTATGGCAGAAGGCGTAGACGGTACGGACATTAACCTTCCTGCGTGCCAGGACGCTTTTATTCGGAAAGCAGTAGTTTTGGGAAAACCGATGATCGGTGTGCATTTTGACGGAAGGCCGATCTCGAGTGACGCTGCTGATGAATGCCTGGATGCGATCGTGGAAGCTTTTACACCGGCAAAATATGCGGCGGAGGCTGTGGTGAATGTATTGACGGGAAGATATAATCCCTCCGGAAAAATGCCGCTCACAACTGCAAGGAATGCAGGACAGATCCCGATCTATTACAATCATCCGAATGGGTCGGCATGGCATCAGGGCCCCAGCATCGGCTTCGCGGATTATGTGGATATGCCGCATACTCCCCGTTACTGCTTCGGGCACGGACTGAGCTATACAGATTTCACATACAGTGACCTCGAGCTGAGTACAAAAGAAGTCAGACCGGATGAGAAGATAGAAGTATCTCTGAAAGTCAAAAATACAGGAAGTGCTGCCGGAACGGAAGTAGTGCAGCTCTACCTGCGGGATATATATGCTTCCATGATCCGCCCGGTGAAGGAACTTCAGGGATTTGCGCGGGTGCATCTGGAAGAGGGCGAGGAGAAGGAAATTCGCTTTACAGTTGATCCGTCCCAGACCGCATTTCTTGACGAGGATATGTGCTGGAGGATCGAAAAAGGGGAAGTTGAGGTGCAGGTCGGTTCTTCTTCGGAGGATATTCGGCTGAAAGATGCCTTTACCGTTACGGAAACAGTCATGATCGAAGGGAAGAACCGAGGGTTTTATGCTGTAGCGGAAATAGCCTGACAGTATGCGGCGAAGTGGGCTGCAGGAGGAATGAATATGCTTCAATATCATACATTTGAATTGATTTTTAAGGGAGAGGAGCCTGCAGGATCCCGGTCGGAGATCGATCTGAAAGCAGTTTTCACCTGCGGGGAAACAAGCAAAGAAGTGGCCGGATTTTATGCGGGGGAAGGAAAATATGTGGTGCGGTATCTCCCGCAGCAGACCGGCCGTGTTCATTGGAAGGTGAGCGGACTATTTAACCGCGAGGGAGAGGAGAAATGTCTTCCCTGCGAAGATGGAATCCATCACGGCGTGGTGAAGCCGGATGGGACGGCACTGAAGTTTGAGGACGGGACGCCCTGCCGGCCGTTTGGAACGACGGTATATGCTATGATGCACCAGCCGGAGAAACTTATCCGTCAGACAGTGGAAACCATGCTGGCTTCTCCTTTTGATAAGATAAGGACCTGTGTGTTTCCGAAGCATTACATTTTTAATGAGACTGAACCGGAGCGGTTCGCTTTTGAGAAAAAGCCTGAAGGTGGGTTTGATTTTCACAGGCCCTGCTACAGGTTCTGGGACGATTTTGAAAAGGTGATCCGCATTTTCGACAGCCACGGGATCCAGGTCGATCTGATCCTTTTCCATCCTTATGACCATTGGGGCTTTGCGGAGATGAAAAAGGAGGAGTATCTGCCATATCTGCACTATCTTCTGGCACGGTTCAGCTCTTTTTCGAACATCTGGTGGAGCCTGGCCAACGAATATGACTGTATGAAGGCGTTCACTGCGGAAGACTGGGACCGGATAGATTCATTTATCAGTGCGCATGATGCGTACGGACATATGTTGAGCTGTCATCATATGATCAGGCACTATGATTTTGCTAAAAAGAACATTACGCATTGCTCTCTGCAGGGAGATGCCATGACGGTCGAAAAATACAGGAATGAATTTCACAAGCCCGTTCTGATCGATGAGTGCGGGTATGAAGGAAATATTTACTGCCATTGGGGCCATCTGTCCGGGTTTGAGATGGTGAATCGTATCTGGCACTGTGTGGTGATGGGTGGATACTGCACTCATGGCGAGACATTCATGCATCCCGAGGATATTCTCTGGTGGGGAAAGGGCGGAAAACTGTACGGAGAATCTCCTGCGAGGATAGCTTTTCTGAAGGAGATCGTGAGCGAACTTCCGGGGCCGCTCGAGCCGGTCCCTTCCACGTTCCTTTCTCTTGAAAGACTGGAGGAAATGAAAAGGGGCCTTCATCCGGAAGAAGTGACGGATTTTGTCCGCGCTGTCATGGATATGCCGGCGGAGGAAGCCGAGAGAGTGATCGAAGATATAACGAAGGATACGCGGATATACACCGGACATTGCGGGGAGGAGGCGTACCTGGCGTATTATGGAAGGCATTGTACGGCTGTGGGGACGCTTGAACTTCCGCAGGCGGGGGCTTATCGGATAGATGTGATCGATGTCTGGGAGATGACCCGGAAGACGATTCTTACAGGAGTAAAGGGGAAGGTGGATCTGAATCTTCCCGGAAAAGAAGGTATTGCGGTGCTGGCAGTAAAAGAAGGATAATCCGCCGGTTGAGGCTCCTGATCGGAACGCAAAATCGGACTGTGACAGCCCACGGAGTGGGCTGCCGATTTCCTGAAAATAAAGAGAGGTGAACAGAGAATGAAATATACAAGTTTTCGCCCCGGGCAGACCTGGCTGGATACGAACGGTAAACGTATCCAGGCGCATGGCGGATCGGTTATTTATGTAGATGGAGTTTATTATCGGTATGGAGAAAACAAAGAGTATACGACCGGTCAGGATGATATCTGGACCTGGGGCGTCCGTTGTTATGCTTCGACAGACTTGTACAACTGGGAAGACAAGGGGCTGATCATCCCGCCGGAGCCGGAGGATCCCGATTCTCCTCTTTGCCCGACCACACAGATGCTGGACCGCCCTCACATTATTTACAACAGAAGTACGGGAAAATATGTGTGTTGGATGAAAGTCATGAACAAGAACCGGACGCAGACGGAAACGGTCATGACATCGGACCATATTCTGTGACCTTATAAGATGGTGCGTAAAGGACTGCGTCCGCTGGGAATGGACGCAGGAGATTTCGACCTTGCGGTTGCTCCGGACGGGAAAGCGTACTATTATTTTGAGCGCGTACACTGTGAGACGATCTGCGCTGATCTGACACCGGATTATACCGATGTGACAGGGTATTACACTACGCATTTTCCGAGGGTGTCTCCTCCGGATGTCCGCGAGGCAAC
>CADBNA010000424.1 GCA_902795835.1 uncultured Lachnospiraceae bacterium
GGAAAGGAGGAAAAGCACTATGTCTATGAGCGATCCGATTGCTGATATGCTGACCAGAATCCGCAATGCGAATGCGGCCAAGCATGACACCGTAGATGTACCGGCATCCAAAATGAAGATAGCCATTGCGAATATCCTGGTAGATGAAGGATATATCGAGAAATATGATCTGGTAGATGAAGGCGCGTGGCAGATGCTCCACATCGTCCTGAAGTACGGCGCAGACCGCAATGAAAAGATCATTACCGGCCTGAAGAGAATCTCCAAGCCCGGCCTGCGTGTCTATGTCGGCAAAGAAGAGATTCCGAGAGTCCTGGGCGGCCTGGGAATCGCCATCCTTTCCACAAATCAGGGTGTGATCACCGACAAAGAGGCCAGAAAGAGGAAAGTAGGCGGCGAGGTGCTCGCATTCGTCTGGTAAACAGACGGCCGCCATGGAACTGAAAACGGGCAGCCGCCCGAAAATTTAAGTTATGGAGGACATATCATGTCACGTATAGGCAAAATGCCGGTCGTCATTCCGGCTGGCGTTACCGTAGATATCAAAGACAGCAATTTCGTCACAGTGAAGGGTCCGAAGGGCACACTGGAGCGGCAGCTTGCTCCCGAGATGGAGCTGAGTGAGGATGCCGGTGTCATCACCGTATCCAGACCGAATGATCTGAAGAGAATGAAGTCTCTGCATGGACTGACCAGAACGCTGCTTCACAACATGATCGTAGGCGTGAGCGAAGGCTACAGCAAGGTGCTGGAAGTCAACGGCGTTGGTTACCGTGCAGCCAAGCAGGGCAAGAAACTGGTTCTGAACCTTGGTTACTCTCATCCGGTAGAGATGGAAGATCCCGAGGGGATCGAGACCGCAGTCGACGGCAACAAGATTACCGTCAGCGGCATCTCCAAGGAAAAGGTCGGACAGTATGCAGCGGAGATCAGAGGCAAGAGAGCGCCTGAACCCTACAAGGGCAAAGGCATCAAGTATTCAGACGAAGTGATCCGCCGCAAAGTCGGTAAGACCGGTAAGAAATAACGGAAGGAGAGAGGGACTATGATTAAGAAAGTATCCAGAGCACAGGTTCGCGAGAAAAAGCATAGAAGAATGCGCAGCAAACTTGCCGGTACTGCCAGCAAGCCGCGCCTTTCCGTTTTCCGCAGCAACAATCACATGTATGCCCAGATCATCGATGATTCGACCGGAAAGACAATTGTATCCGCTTCCACGACACAGAAGGATGTCAAATCCCAGCTCGAGAAGACCAATGACACAGCCGCTGCGAAATTCCTGGGCGGCGTGATCGGCAAGAGAGCTGTCGAGGCAGGCATCAGCGAGGTCGTTTTTGACCGCAGCGGATACATTTATCACGGTAAAGTGGCAGCCCTGGCCGACGGCGCAAGAGAAGCCGGACTGCAATTCTGAGAGGAAGGAGAAGAACACACATGAGACACGTAATCATTGATGCGAGCCAGTTGGAGCTGGAAGAACAGGTAGTGTCCATCAAGCGAGTCGTCAAGGTCGTTAAAGGTGGTCGTAACTCCCGCTTTACCGCACTGGTAATCGTTGGTGATCATAACGGACACGTAGGTGCCGGCCTCGGCAAGGCCACAGAAATTCCGGAGGCGATCCGGAAAGGAAAAGAGGATGCCATGAAGCATCTGATCTCTGTTGCCAGAGACGAGAACGGCAGTATCACACATGACTTTATCGGCAAATACGGCAGCGCCGAGGTCCTGCTCAAGAGAGCTCCGGAAGGTACCGGTATCATCGCCGGCGGCACAGCCCGTGCTGTCGTAGACCTGGCCGGCATCACAAATATCCGTACCAAATGCCTTGGCTCGAACAACAAGCAGAACGTCGTTCTGGCCACACTGGACGGCCTTCGCCAGCTGAAGACCCCCGAAGAGGTAGCAAGACTTCGCGGAAAATCCGTTGAAGAGATCCTGGCGTAAGGAGGGCGTGAAAAATGGCAGAAGAGAAGAAAATCAAACTCACCCTTGTGAAATCAACCATCGGCTGTGTTCCGAAGCACAAAAAAATTATTGAGTCACTGGGCCTCAGAAAGCTGCAGCACTCGATCGTTCTTCCGGACAACGCGGCTACACGCGGCATTATCCGTCACGTCGGATATCTGCTGAAGGTAGAAGAGGAGGTACTGTGATGGATTTAGCTAATTTATCGCCGGCAGAAGGCTCCAGACAGAGCGCAAACTTCCGCAGGGGCCGCGGACACGGCTCAGGCAACGGCAAGACCGCAGGCAAGGGACACAAGGGCCAGAAAGCCCGTTCCGGAGCACCGAGACCGGGGTTTGAAGGCGGCCAGATGCCTCTGTACAGACGACTGCCGAAGCGCGGATTCAAATGCAGGAATTCCAAGGACATCGTGGCACTGAATGTCGACAGACTGAATTGCTTTGAGGACGGCGCCGAAGTGACGATCAGTGCACTGGTCGAGAACGGCGTAATCTCAAATCCGAGAGACGGTGTTAAGATTCTCGGAAACGGTGAACTGGTGAAAAAGCTCAATGTCAGAGTAACTGCCTGCAGCGAGAGCGCAAAAGCAAAAATTGAAGCGGCGGGTGGTACTGTAGAGGTGATCTGATGCTTACTACATTACGCAACGCACTGCGAATCCAGGAAATCAGGCGGAGACTGATCTACGTATTCATCATGCTCGTGATCATCCGCCTGGCGTCCCAGGTTCCGGTCCCTGGAGTAAAAACAGATTTTTTCAGAAATTACTTCAGTAATAATACCAATGACGCGTTCAATTTCCTGAATGCGTTTACGGGCGGCGGATTTACCAACTTTTCCATTCTTGCGCTGAGCATTACGCCGTACATTACATCTTCGATTATCGTACAGCTTCTGACGATCGCGTTCCCGAAGCTGGAAGAGATGCAGAGAGACGGCGAAGAAGGAAGGCAGAAGCTGAACCGCATCACACGGTACCTGACGGCAGGCCTGTCGGTTTTCCAGTCAACAGCCATGTGTATCGGCTTCCGCAACCAGCTGATCCTGAACCTCAACGTGATCAATGTCATTGTTGTAGTCTCCAGCCTGACAGCCGGCTCCTGCTTCCTTATGTGGGTCGGCGAGCAGATTAACGAGAAGGGAGTCGGCAACGGTATCTCTATCGTCCTTCTGATCAACATCCTGTCGCGTGTGCCGCAGGATATGATCACACTGTATGAGAACTTCGTAAAAGGCAGGACCATCGCCAGAGCCGCTGTGGCATGGGTAATTATCATTGCGATTATTCTGGCGATCATCGTACTGACCCTGATCCTGAACGGAGGGGAGAGACGGATTCCGGTCCAGTACTCCCAGAAGATGGTCGGACGCCGGCTGGTCGGCGGACAGTCTTCGAATATCCCGCTGAAGATCAATACCGCGGGCGTTATTCCGATTATCTTTGCCTCCTCGATCATGTCCTTCCCGGGCATTATCATCGCCTTTACGGGCAAACAGCCCGGCGGCGTGTTCGGAAGGATTATCCGCATGCTGAGCTCCAGCAACTGGTTTAATACCGCAGACTGGCTCTCCAGCATCGGCCTGATTCTCTACGTTGTCCTGGTCATCGCGTTTGCCTATTTCTATACCTCCATCACATTCAATCCGATCGAGGTGGCCGACAATATGCGCAAACAGGGCGGCTTTATCCCGGGCATTCGTCCCGGCAAGGCTACCGAGAATTACCTGAACAACGTCCTGAAGTACGTCATCTTCATCGGCGCGGCCGGACTTGTCATAGTCTGTGTCATTCCGTATATTTTCAACGGACTGTTCCGGGCAAATGTCTCCTTCGGAGGCACATCCCTGATCATTATCGTCTCCGTTATCCTGGAGACGCTGAAGCAGATCGAGTCCATGATGCTGGTGAGAAACTACCGCGGATTCCTCAGCGAATGAGAAAAGGCAATATGGCTATTTGGAACACAGGGTGCGAAGCCCTGTGTTCTTTTTACTTTTCAGGCTCTTAGTCTGCCCGGGCTGACGCTGCCTCAATACGTGTTTATTCAGCTGCTTGTATTCTGTCCGGGAATATGACATAGTGTAATGGTATGAATAGTATGAACGCCCGGTCCTGCCGGGCCGGAAGGAGGGCTGCTGAGGATGAGCCTGGAAATTGCCGTATACGGAAAAGGCGGTATCGGAAAATCGACGGTGAGCGCCAATCTTTCTGCTGCGCTCTCCATGAGAGGAAACAGAGTTCTGCAGATCGGATGTGACCCGAAGCATGACTCCACCCGGCTTCTGGTTCATGGCTGCGACCAGATGACGGTTCTTGACTATATCAGGGCTCACGGATCCGGTGCCGGCGGAGCCGACACATGGCGCACGGACGGAAGCACTGTGCGTGAAGGAAAGCCGGCCGGTACACCGCCGGAAGAAATACTGCTGACAGGAGCCTTCGGGGTTGGATGCGTCGAGGCGGGAGGTCCGCAGCCCGGCATCGGCTGTGCGGGCAGGGGCATCATTTCCGCTTTTGAATTTCTTGACCGTTTTCACGTCCGCCGTGATTA
>CADBNA010000425.1 GCA_902795835.1 uncultured Lachnospiraceae bacterium
CCCCAGCCTGAACGGCAAAACAATCTTCTATGTGGATGATGAAAAGATCACCTATACGATCAGCCTTGGCAGCAAGTCTCCGCAGAAGGTTTCGGAAGACCGGATCGACAGCAGTGATGTGCGCCCGATCGGCGAGGACGGTTTTGTATACCTGTATGATGAGAAACTGTACTATACGACCGGCGGAAAGGGAAGCAAACTAAGCACACCCAGCGGTGAAGTGACCAGAGTGGACGGCGGCGGTTTCTTCATTCTGGCTTACAGTGACGATGACGTCTACGTTTCCACCAACGGAAAGAGCTTCAAGAAAGCCTGGACCGAAGAATAATTGAACAGGTCCTGTATGAAAAAGGACGTCTCCTCATCGGAGGCGCCCTTTTTTGATTGATACAGCTTTTTTACAGCAGACCGGCTTCGCGCAGAACGTCCCGCACGGATCCTACGGGAATGACTTCAATCTGATCCTTTACTTCTCCCGCAACATCTTTCATATCGGGAAGATTGTCCTGGGGGATCAGAACCTTACGGATGGCCCCCCGCTCGGCCGCCATCAGTTTCTCAGGCAGTCCGCCGATCGGAGTGACCGCACCGCGCAGCGAGACTTCCCCTGTCATGGCCAGATGCGGATCCACGGCTTTGCCGCTGATCAGGGAGGCTAACGCAGTGGTCAGGGTGACGCCGGCGGAAGGACCGTCCTTCGGAACGGCACCGGCCGGAACATGGATATGCAGGTCGTTTTCCTCAAACAGCTCCGCTTTGTCAGGATACAGATCCTTTACCAGGCTCAGGGCGATCATGGCGGATTCCTTCATGACATCGCCCAGCTGGCCGGTGATGGTGAGCTTGCCCTTGCCCTTGGTCAGCATGGTTTCGATATAGAGGATTTCCCCGCCGACCGGTGTCCAGGCAAGACCCGTTACGACCCCGTTTCTGGCATCCCCCAGAGCGGCATTGTGCGGGACCGGACGCACATCCAGCTCCTCGCGCACCATCTCGGGCGTAACCAGAATGCTCTTTTCGGGCTCGGAAGCGACCTGCACGGCCAGAATGCGGCACAGGGTGTCAATATGCTTCCTGAGACCCCGCACACCGGCTTCCATCGTATAGTCGGAAATAAGAAGCGAAAGAGCTTCATCGCTGATATCCAGCTGGTTTTCCGCAATTCCCATGCTTTCGCGGGCTTTCGGAAGAAGGTGGTGCTTCGCGATTTCCAGCTTCTCAAGCGGCGTATAGCCGGTAAACTGGATGCTTTCCATACGGTTCAACAGCGGCTCCGGGATCGTATCCACCGTATTGGCTGTGCAGATAAACAGCACGTCGGACAGATCGTAGGGGACATTCATGTAATGATCTGTAAAGGTATTGTTCTGCTCGGGATCCAGTACCTCCAGAAGGGCGCTGGCGGGGTTCCCCTGATAGGAGGCGGACAGCTTGTCCACTTCGTCCAGTACAACAACGGGATTGGAGACGCCGCTCTTCTGAATGCCATCCATAATCCGGCCGGGCATGGCGCCGATATAGGTGCGGCGGTGGCCCCGGATATCGGATTCATCGTGCACGCCGCCAAGGCTGACCCGTACGTATTTGCGCCCCAGAGCCCGGGCAATGCTCTTGCCGATACTGGTCTTGCCGGTGCCCGGCGCGCCGACAAAGAGCAGGATGGAGCCGGACTGCTGCTTTTTGAGATTCATGACGGCAATCTGCTGAATAATACGGTCTTTGACTTTCTTTAAACCGTAATGATCCTCGTCCAGAATGCGGCGGGCCGCTTCCAGATCGATATGCTGCGCTTCCTCCTTTTTCCAGGAAAGGGAAGTAATGAAGTCCAGATAATCGTACAGCAGGCCGGACTCGGCACTTTCCTTGCGCTCCTGACGCAGGCGGTTCAGGACCTTTTCCGCTTCGGCCCGGGCGGTGTCGTTCATCCCCGATTCCGCTATTTTGCGGGCAAATTTTTCCACATCCGAAACATTCTCCGGATGCATCTCATCCAGTTCCTTCTGCAGATGCTCGATTTGCCGCTTGATGGCGGATTCCTTGTACATCTGCTGGATTTCCTTTTGCTGGGAACTCATGGCCTCGTTGGTGATTCGCCCGACCTCCAGAAAATCGTAGAGGGTTTTTTCAATCATTTCGGTGCGGGCGCGCTCACTGTCTTCAGCCAGCATGGCATAGCGTTCCTCATGGGAGAGCTTAAGCCAGGGTGAAAGCATACAGGCGGCGGAACCGATGGAATCGATATGATCCATATAGTATTCGGCAGCCTCCGCCCAGTCAAAACCGGAAGCGAAAGCCCGCATTTCCTGCAGAAGATCCTTCAGCTTTTCTTTCTTTACGGCTTCGTCCAAAGGATCGGTTTCGGGACGCTTGGAGAAGGAAAGCTGGATGGTATGATCCGGGTTAATCCAGATATCGTCCAGATCCACCCGGTAGCCCAGGCGTATGCGCGCCAAACCCTGATGATTCAGCTCCTCGATGCGTCCGCTCACGCCGATGGGGAAGAAGCTGTCTTCCGTGAGGCCGCCTTCCTGTTCTTTTTCTTTTGCAAAAATAAAGATGATGCGCTCGCCGATGGCGATGCCGTTTCCTGCCGCATTTTCCTTCAGCTGATCGAGCTGAAAAAAGACGGTGGAATCCGGGAGCAGCAACATATGATAGACCGGTACAACTAACATGACAAACTCCTTTCGTATTTAATACAAGAGCAGATGCTGCATCATGGCGATGAATTCGCTTAAG
>CADBNA010000426.1 GCA_902795835.1 uncultured Lachnospiraceae bacterium
AGCCGACAGGGACAGCGGCACTGACCGGCCTGAATTTCGGAGGGCGCTTAGAAGTTCTTAGCCGGCCACAGTTCCCGACAGTGAACGGCGGCTCACAGCACAGTCGATGGTCAATCACACAGAACACGAAGTGAGAACGCCTTCAGCCCCTCCCGGAGAGGAAGGGAACTGCGGGCGGCCTAGAACTTCTGTGCCCGGAGAACCTGAAGGCCTGGCAGTGCCGCTGTCCTGGCCGGCATACTTTTAAAAAGCGATTACAAAAGCATTTGAAATATCCCCTGTAAGGAGTATCGGATATGCCGCATCCCCGAATTGAAGTCCTTGATAAAGCCACCATAGACAAAATCGCCGCCGGCGAAGTGGTGGAGCGTCCCGCCTCTGTGATGAAGGAGCTCCTTGAAAACGCTCTTGATGCGGGTGCCACTGCCATCACTGCGGAGATTAAGGATGGCGGCATCTCTTTTCTCCGCGTCACGGACAACGGAGGCGGTATTCCCGCCGATCAGATGCGGACGGCTTTTCTGCGGCATGCTACCAGCAAGCTCCGGCAGGCAGAGGATCTGTTGCAGATCCGTTCTCTCGGTTTCCGCGGGGAGGCCCTGTCCAGTATTTCCGCCGTCGCGCAGGTTGAATGCATCTCGAAGACGCCGGATGCCGTTACCGGGTGCCGTCTGCAGATCGACGGCGGCGTGGAAAAGGAATTTGAAGAGATCGGGGCGCCTTCCGGAACCACTATTGTGGTGCGGAACCTGTTTTTCAACACCCCGGCCAGGGCAAAGTTTCTGAAGACTCCGATGACAGAGGGCAGCCATGTCAGCAATATCGTTGAAGAACTGGCCCTGTCTCATCCGAATGTGTCTTTCAAATATATTTTGAACGGCCAGACAAAGCTCTTTACCTCCGGCAACGGCAATCTGAAAGAGATCGCCTGGCAGGTGTACGGCCGCGATCTCGTAAAAGAGATGATTCCTGTCGAGGATTCTTCTGATCTGATGAAAATCTCCGGATTTATCGGCACACCGAAGGCCTCCCGCGGCAACCGTAATCTGGAGAGCTATTTTGTAAACGGCAGATTTGTCAGAGACAGGATCCTGAATAAAGCGGTTGAGGATGCGTATCACGGTTTCCTCATGCAGCACCGTTTTCCGTTTACGCTGCTGTATCTGGATATCGATGCCGGGAAGGTGGATGTCAATGTCCATCCCTCCAAGATGGAGATCCGCCTCTCTTCGCAGGAGGAGATCTATCACCAGCTGTGCCTGGCGATACAGAATGCCCTGATGCACCGCGAGCAGATACCGGCAACTTCTCCCGGCCGTTATCGCGCACCGGAACGAAGAGCAGTGCCTCAGGCAGCTCCCGAACCTTTTGAATCGGTTCGCCGGTCGCAGATCGCGCAGCAGGAAAAAACAGGCCAGACACTGGATCTGTCTCCGAACCTGCTGATCAAAGATGCTCCCTCCGGTCGGAATGCCTATGCTGCTCAGGACAGATTCTCTAAACAGGTCCGCGGTTCAGAAGATACTTCTTCCCCGAAGCAGGACACGGCTAATAGAGAGAGTAGTATCATCGGAGAAAGCAGACCTGAAAGCCAGGGAAATTCCACTGTTGAAAGCAGACCCGGAGAGCCAAACAAACAAATCAGTGAAAACAGGCCCGGAAATCTGGGCAATCACGATGCTGAAAAGAAGGCTGAACAACTGAGCGGTCTCCTCAAAAACAAAAGGACCGAAAACCCGAATTATCCCACTGGATATGGAGATTCCCTGACAGATAAGAATTCGACGGATAAGGATCCTGCGCAGAAATCTGCAGACCCGGCACTGAAAACGGGAACTGTACGTCAAAAAGCGGCGGACGGACAGCAGAGTCTCTTTCAGGAAGACCGCATCCTGTCTGAGCAGGCCAGACGCATGTTCCGCCTTATCGGTCAGGTTTTCGGCACATACTGGCTGATCGAATACGGTCAGGACATGCTGATGATCGATCAGCATGCGGCCCATGAAAAGGTCATGTATGAACGCATGATGAAGGCATACCGGGAAAAAAAGATTCTGTCCCAGATGCTTTTCCCTGCCATTGTCCTGCATCCCGGACGGGAAGAGGCTGAAAAGCTGCAGCGCCATCTGGATGTTTTCCGGGAGATGGGTTTTGAAATAGAAG
>CADBNA010000427.1 GCA_902795835.1 uncultured Lachnospiraceae bacterium
CCGGAACGCGGGGCCGAAGAAGATATTGTCGCCCAGAACCAGGCAGACCGGGCTGTCGCCGATAAAATCGGCTCCGATCAGGAATGCATCGGCAATTCCCCTCTGAACCATCTGCTCCTTGTATTCGATATGCACACCCAGCTTCGAGCCGTCTCCGAGCAGCTGCTGGAACACTTCCGTCTCACCCGGCGGCACAATGATCAGAATCTGGCGAATGCCTGCCTGCATCAGAGTCGCCATGGAATAATAGATCAGCGGCTTGTCATAGACCGGCAGCAGCGGCTTGCACACCGGCAGGGTAATCGGATACAGCCGGGTCCCCTTGCCTGCTGCCAGAATAATTCCCTTCATCATTTCTTCCTCCCTTTGGGGTCTGACCCCATAAAAGATATGCTGCACGCATTCCATACGCACCGGGAGATGGCTCCCTTCATTGCAACAGGGGCTTGCCCCCCTTTACAACCTCTTATATTAACACAGACTCCGGCAGTATGGCAATTGTCGAAATACGCTTGGGCGGGTTCCGCATGAAAATCAGGGCTGTAAGCAAATGAATTATGTCAGGCAAAACACAAAAAGCGGAGGGGACAGCCCCTCCGCAGGATTTTCACGGTTTCGCGTATTTAAACGGTTTCCGCCTGTTTTACAAGTCCTTCACTTGTTTTACGCGGTCTCCTCGCCGTCTTCCGGCATGATGGAAGCCATCATAACAGCGGCAACGCTCGAAAAGTCTTCGTCAGAAGCCGGATAGAAGGTAAACTCAAGAATGGATCCGCTCTCTGTGGCAAAAGCGACACAGGTAACATCATCATCCTCTACATCATAACCGACGCACTCCATGCCATTAATGACTGCATCTGCCACTCCGGACACATCGTCCATTCCTTCAAGCTCTGCTTTGTACTCCTCCAGAGTCATGCCATCTACGTCAACAAGCATCACGCTGGCAACTGCATCTTCTTCCTCTGTGGTGAAGTATCCGATATAGCCTTCTTCGGTGTCTTCATCGGTCAGCTCCTGTGCCTCGAGAACACTGGGAACCCAGAACTTGCATGCGATTTCATCAAAAACAACAAACTCGCCGGAATCAATCAGCTCTTTGGCCTCTTCAACGCCCGCAACGTCTGCCCAGTTCAGTTCCATAACCTCAGCAGCCTCAGAAGCAGCCGAAGTCTCAGATGTTTCAGATGTCTCCGCTGTCTCAGCCATTACGCAGACAGGAGCAATCACCATGCAGGATGTAAGCAGTGCAGCAATCAGTTTCTTCATCATCAACAGTTCCTCCTTTTAATAAAAACATAGTGACATTCATGCAGCCATTAGAAAAAGCGGGCGGCAAGTCATCGGTTCCGCCTCACGAAAGATGCGGCTAACATGCAAATCACATTATAACCATGTACCTGAAAAAATGCAAGCATAACTTAAACGATTACGTGTCCAACTTTTCCGGCATGTTCTGCTGATTTGTCACACTTCTGCCTTGCAGACCTTCCGGTCCCAGGTCAGAAGTCCGTTGATTTCTTCTTCTATATCCGATACCTGTGTGTAAACAGCTCCGGACAGGCCCTGCCCGGCCAGGGTGCGGATCTCATCCATGACCGTTGTCAGAGAAGAAGGATATTCTTCCCGGCTGCAGGTTCGATATCCGTAGACGGCGGAACTCATGATATGTCCCTCTACCGCACAGGTGTATCCGCCGTATTCCGAAATCACGCAGGCTCTCTCATCCGGTTCCGCCCGCAGCTTCCGGAAGTAATTGTGGATGCTCCGGATATCTCCGCCGCCCTGGTCGAACCAGCCGCTGGCATGATCGACCGGCCTGGTCGGGTCCTCTTTTTTTACCAGACCGCAGAGGCGAAGGGCGTCAAACTGCCCCCAGCCTTCGTTGAAGACGGTCCAGAGGCCGATGCACGGCACACTGTACAGATACCGGATCATCCGGATCAGATCTTCTTCAAACTGCCGCCTGACCCTGGCATTTTCCCTGGAAAAAAGGCGGTAAAGGCGGTCATTTACATGCTTTCCGAAGGCCGGAATCACCGTGGGAAGCCAGGTTTCCAGCAGCCTGTTCACCGGGCCGCCCCCGTTGATCATATCCTGCCACACCACCATCCCCAGGCGGTCGCAGTGATAATACCAGCGGGCCGGCTCAATTTTTACATGCTTCCGGATCATATTGAACGACAGCCTCTTCATTTCCGCAATATCGAAGATCATGGCTTCATCCGCCAGGGGCGTCATCAGGCTCTCCGGCCAGTACCCCTGGTCCAGAACGCCGTTGAAAAAATACGGCTTCCCGTTCAGCGTAAGGCAGGGCCTGCCCTCCTCGTCTTTTCCGGTTCCGAAAGACCGCATGGCAAAATAGCTGTCCGCCTCATCCTCCCCGGCCCGGATATGGATGGCATGCAGAACCGGATTCTCCGGTGACCACAGCTGCAGATCCGCTGCAGGGAGCCGGACATCCATCTCCTTCCGGAGTGGGAATGTATATACGTTTCCTTCCAGAGTGATCTGTACGTCACCTGCGAAAGCGGCTGCGTACACCCCGGAATTTCCCGACACAGCTTCATATGTGCCCATATTCTCCGGCGCAGCTTCATCTTTTTCAGGGTTATTCAATACGGCAGCCTCAGTATGCACATCCTCATCCCGTCTGCCGGCATTTTCCCATATCAGCTGCAGCCTCACCTGGCCGCTCTCCGGCAGCGGCGTTATTCTCAGGTC
>CADBNA010000428.1 GCA_902795835.1 uncultured Lachnospiraceae bacterium
AAAAAAATCATTGTATTATGGCAGAAATTGCAAAATACATCTTGCAAACACATGACAAAGATATTATAATGAGTTTACAAATTCTGAGATCACAGATTCTGACGACATATGTACTTAGGAAAGGAGTTCTGAGATGGCAAAAGTAAAAGTAGGCGTAGCCGGTTACGGCACAATCGGAATGAGGCTTGCGGACGGCGTTGCGGCACAGGGCGACATGGAGCTTGTCGGCGTTGCGGACCTGGCCCCGACTCTGGCGATCCGTGCCCTTTACGAAGAGGGAATGCCCTATGACCTGTATCTGGTTGCAGGTGCGGATAAGAGCAAATTTGACGAGCTCGGCATCCCGGTAGCCGGAACGTTTGATGACCTGCTGGATAAGGTCGATATCATGCTGGATTCTTCCCCGGCCGGCATCGGCGCAAAGAACAAAGAGCTCTATGAGAAGAAGGGCATCAAGGCCATCTTCCAGGGCGGCGAGCAGAATTCCGTGGCAGATGTTTTCTTCCATGGCTATGCCAACTATGAGAAGGGCCTCGGCCAGAATTATCTGAAGCTGACCAGCTGCAATACCACCGGTCTGATCCGTTCCGTGGACTGCCTGGACCGTGAATTTGGCATTGACAAGGTTGCCATCACCATCGTCCGCCGTTTTGCGGACCCCGGCGATTACAACCGCGGCCTGACCAACGCGCTGAAGATGGACAAGGCTCCGACTCATCAGGCAGTTGACCTGATGACCATTATGCCTCACATCAATGCTACCGGCATTCTGGTTCACACACCGGTTACTCACGGACATATCATTACCGTAGTCGCCTCCGGCAAGGACGGCAGAAAGATCACGAGAGAAGAGGCTCTGGCAGCATTTGAGAAACATCCGCGCATCCGTGTCGTGTCCATCGATGAAGGCTTCCTGGGCAATGCGTCCCTGTTCAAATACGGCCGTGACCTGGGCCACAGAAGAGGAGACAACTACGAGATCGCTATCTGGGCAGACAGCCTGGTAGAGAGTGGCAATGACATCATGTATGCGATCAATATCCCGCAGGAGTCCGTCACCATTCCGGAGACGATGGACGGCATCCGCGCTGCCATGCAGATGCAGGCAACCAGCGCAGAAGCAACTGCAAAGACAAACGAGTACCTCGGCATCGGCAAGTTCAAAAACATCTGGAAAGAGCACAAGATCCAGTAACAGTCTGAAGAAATCTGACATGCGTGAGGGGCGGGCAAAGAAGCCCTGCCCCTCATTTGTCATATATTAGGAGGAATCATAAATGCGTTTTGGCATTCATACCCTGGATGATTTCGATGTAAAGGATATGACAGTCCTCTGCCGCGTTGACATCAACCAGCCGGTAGACAGAGAAAACAATACCCTGAAAAACACCAACCGGATCGAAAAATGCATCCCGACCCTGAAGGAACTGTCCGACAAAGGCGCAAAGCTGGTCGTCATGGCGCATCAGGGCAGTGATATCGAATACAAAAATTACTGGACGCTGGAGCCGCACAGCAAGGTGATTGCAGCGCTTACCGGCAAAGAAGTGAAATTTATCCCGGATGTCTGCGGGCCTGCCGCTCTGGAAGCTGTCCGCAGCCTGAAATCCGGCGAAATCCTGCTGCTGGACAATGTCCGTTTCATGGCGGAAGAGCAGACCCTGTTCGAAAAGCAGCTGAAACTGACGCATGAAGAGATGGCACAGACCCAGGTCGTAAAAAAGCTGGCTCCTCTCGGAGATCTGTATGTGTGTGACGCCTTTGCCGCCGCCCACAGAGACCAGCCGACGCTCTGCGGATTTGAGGAGGTGCTCCCCTCTGCCATGGGACGTCTGTTTGAAAAAGAGTACTGTGTCATCTCCGAACTGATGGAATCTCCGGAGAGACCCTGCACATTCGTGCTCGGCGGGGCCAAGGTCGATGACGCGTTCCTGATGATGGAGACCGTCCTGAAATCTGGCGCTGCAGACCATATTCTGACCGGCGGCCTGGTGTGCAACATCCTGCTGGCAGGCCAGGGGTATGAGATCGGCAGCGGCTCTCTGTCTTTTATTGAAAAACAGGGATATGCCGACTGGATTGAAAAGAGCAGGGCGGTCTATGAGACATACAGGGACAAGATCGTTCTGCCGAAGGATCTGGCATATGTGAAAGACGGCGTCAGATGTGAAGCTGACTATGACAAGGTCCCCTCAGACGCGGGACTGGTCGACATCGGCGCAAAGGCTGTGGCGGAATACCGGGATATTATCATGAATTCGAAGACGGTATTTGTCAACGGGCCGATGGGCGTCTTCGAGCAGGAGATCACAGAGGCCGGGACGAAAGGCGTCTGGGATGCCCTGGGTGATACAGAAGGATACACCGTGGTAGGAGGCGGCGATTCCGTGACGGCCACGAAGAAATTCGGC
>CADBNA010000429.1 GCA_902795835.1 uncultured Lachnospiraceae bacterium
ATATTTCATGAACGAGTAGCCGTCCGGAACTTCCCCGGGCCGTTCCTCTACGCGATATTTCGTATCGACCAGCAGGTCTCTGACTTCAACCTGGTATCCGGCAGGAATATTGGTGATTGAGCCGTTGATGGAGGTTGTGAAGCTGGCTGCTTCCTTTTCCTCCTTCGTCAGCGCATCATAGTTGCTCTTACCCAGACTGACGAGCTTTCTCTGTGTCTTATCCCATATGCAATAGTTCCCGGACGGGTCCTTCACATGATAGGTATGCATGTTGGCAAGGGAAAGCGGATCCGACTCCGTCCCAAGATACAGGCGGAACGCGAACGGCGTTGTATCATCTGTAATCTCCGTCGTACCGTCTTCACTGTAGAGTTTCTTTTTAAAAGTCAGCGACCGAAGCGCATCCTTCTTAACTTTATTTTCATACTCGACCCGCGCGCGCTTGTCTGTCGTCTCAAACCCGATGCCGAAGTCCTTGCGATTCTCCTGATAACTGGATCCTGAAGTGCCGGCCACTTCTGTCCCGTTCACGGATACTTTCTCATAAACAGACGTGTTAACCCCGCATTCCACGATGGAGTAGGTAGCGATCGTCTCATCCCCGTGGTCCGTCACAAAGGTCGGGAACCTGATCTCCGCCTCTTCTCCGGGTTTCAGCATATAGACGTTCCGGTAATTTACGCCACCTATCGTGACCGAAGATTTGAACGGCACCGACAGGTCTGTATCCTTGTAAAACACGTATTTTACGTCGCCGTTCTCAAGGAGATGTTCGCTGCCGTCCTTCCTTGTGTACTTGATCTGATACGGGAACTCCGCGAACATGGACTCAGCATTATCTACGCCATCGAGTTTTTTGCTCAGCTCAACGGTACCCGGCTGCACGGAAGCCAGATTGAACCGCATGTGCAGATTGGACGCGCCTCCGCCGCGCTCCATGTAGAAGATTCTCATGGTGTGCGTGGAAAAGTCCTTGAAAACGATCTCTCCTGGCTCAAAATACTCTGCAAGGTATGCATCAACATCCGCCTGCGTTGCCTGCGCATTGCGAGCCATGTAATTCTCTGCAAACACCTGCCGCAGTGTCTTATGTACCCCGTTGACATAGACGTCACCGGTGCTGAAGTTGACAGACCCCGCCAGTGCACTGTGAATACCGCCCAGGTCGATAGTCAGTTCACCATCAACATAAAGCCAGAAGTCATCGTCTCCCGTGAACTCGAAAATGATGTCATGCCCCCACGCATCCTTGCCGCTTGGCGTCTGCGTAAAGGACGCCTCCAGTTCCACGCCGAATTGGCAATTCGGGTTATTTAACTTGCCATCCTTGTTGACGATCATGTAGAGCTGTTCGTTCTTTCTCGGATCGTCGTCATTCAGGGCTGCCTGGGTTGCTGTATACAGGTTTTTCCCATTCTTCACAGCAAAAATTCCGGGTTCGATGGTGTCATACGGGAAGAACTGTCCATGTTTCAGAGATTTTTTATCGCTCTGGTCCCACGTGCCCAGTTCTCTGTATACCGTGAAATCCGTGCCTGAACTGCCCTCTCCTGCAAGAGTCGCAAAATTCTGCGAACTGTCGAATTCGAAATAGCCGCTCTCTTCATAAGTACTCTTGATGAAAAGGTGATTGACCTGTTTTTGTCCCCCCTGGCCGAAAAGTTCACCGAGTGAGCCCCCGGTTGCCTCCTCCTTCATTGTTACCGGATATCCGCTGTCTTTGAGATCAGTAGAAAGCAGGCCCGGAACGGTTGTTGTCACCGCACCCCCCACATTACTACCCAGGAAATCATCCATTTCTTTCTCGTTATTGAAGTCCGTGATCTTCATCGTGATGCCGTACTTCTCATGGTCTACTGTGGGAACGGTATGCAGAACGTCACCGGTAGGCATTTTCTCCATGGTAGCGAAATAGAAATCCATTGCCTCAGATTTTGGACAGGCTACGATTCTTCCATTCTCGACTTTCAGACCGGAATATGCATAGCTGCCATCGTCCCATGCAAGAATACTGGACTGATATTTGCCTGCTCTGCGGCCATTCATGTTCAGACCGATCGTATCATCCGAAATGACCGTATTATCCGCGTCGTTTGGTGCGAGATACTTTCCTGAGTACTCGTTCTGGAGTTCATAGTAGTAAGTCGGATCGCCATTATCGTCCAGATAATCCGTGAAATCCCAAAGCATTGTGTTGATCACGCCGCCGACCCACTCGATGGTATTGCCGCCATCGTAGCACGGGACCGCCTCGCCGTCAGAACCGATCGCGTAATAATCGTAACGCTTCATATCGTCATTCCAGACGCGCGTGTAGACGATGACCTTTGAACCGTTCGTCACCGCCGGGTCAGACACACTGACCTTTTTCGCGGAATGAGGCATCAGGTATTCTTCCGTGAGCTCAGACTCCTCAACCAGATAAAGCCACTCAGTGCCTGCACTGCCGCCGACTGTAAAGCCGGTCTCCAATGCCCCGCTGTATGTCAGCGTCGCGCCGTTTGCCTTCAGGCAGATCTCTCCCTTGTGCGTGCCGGTTCCAGGCACGACCTGAATTGTCCCTGCTTCATCCCGGTCAGATACCAGCTCAAGTCCATTATCGCTGATCTTCAGATACTTCGTACTTCCA
>CADBNA010000430.1 GCA_902795835.1 uncultured Lachnospiraceae bacterium
AAGCCGTCACGCCGGTGGACACCACCGGGGCCGGTGACGCTTTCTGGGGAGGCATGCTGTACTGTATGTCCCGTGACCGCGTCCGCCCGGCGGAACTGAGCCTTGAAAAAGCGGCGGAGTATGCGGCCTTTGCCAACGCCGTTGCCGCGCTGTGCGTGATGAAGAACGGCGGACTTCCCTCCCTGCCATCGCTGGAGGAAGTCAAAAGGGACGGTTCTCTTTGACTCATGAACCAAAGGGACGGTTCCTGGAAGCCAAAAGGGACGGCTTTCTCTGACTCCAGAGAACAGTCTTGACAAAACCGGAAAACAGAAGTACAATCCATACCCATAAAGGCAAGGGCGTCTTGGAAGAAATTCCGGGGCGCCTTGTCTTTTGAACCGGGACAGGTGGGGTGAGTTCCCCGAAAAATGAATGATGTGTTTCGGGACAATGGCGTCTCTGGGCAGATACGTGCCCGGCGGCGTCTTTTTGTTTTTCAGGAGGAGGTTTTAGTATGGAAAAGACAAAAGTACCGGAGATTTTTGGCTCGATGGTTTTTGACGACCGGCAGATGAGGGCGAGGCTCTCGGCAAAGGTTTATAACTCCCTTCGCAAAACGATTGATGAAAATGCGGATCTCGATGAAGAGATCGCGGATGCGGTGGCGGCAGAGATGCGCGACTGGGCTGTAGAGCGGGGAGCAACGCATTTTACGCACTGGTTCCAGCCGCTGACGGGAACCACGGCGGAAAAGCATGACAGCTTTATCAGTCCCTCCCCGGACGGCGGCGTGATCATGGAGTTCAGGGGAAAAGAGCTGATCAAGGGTGAGCCTGACGCTTCGTCTTTTCCGTCGGGAGGCCTGAGGGCCACCTTCGAAGCCAGGGGCTATACGGCCTGGGATCCCACATCCTACGCATTCATCAAGGATCACACGCTGTGCATTCCCACTGCGTTCTGTTCCTACTCGGGTGATGCTCTGGATAAAAAGACGCCCCTGCTGCGTTCCATGCAGGCGCTGAACAAGCAGGCAAAGCGTATTCTGAAGCTGTTCGGAACGGATGTGAAGAATGTGCGTACCAGCGTCGGGCCGGAGCAGGAATACTTCCTGATCGACAGGGAAATGTTTGAAAAGAGACCGGATCTTGTCTACACAGGCCGGACGCTGTTCGGCGCCATGCCGCCGAAGGGACAGGAGATGGATGACCACTATTTCGGCGTGATCAAGCCCAGAGTGATTGCTTTTATGGAGGACTTAAACAGAGAACTCTGGAAGCTCGGCATTCTGGCCAAGACGGAGCACAACGAAGTGGCTCCGGCCCAGCATGAACTGGCACCTATCTTTTCCACGACCAATGTGGCGACGGACAACAACCAGCTGACCATGGAGATTATGCAGAAGGTTGCCAGAAAGCATGGGCTGGTCTGCCTGCTTCACGAGAAGCCCTTTGCCGGTGTGAACGGTTCCGGTAAGCACAATAACTGGTCGATGGCTACAGACACCGGAGTCAATCTCCTGTCGCCCGGAGACACACCCTATGAGAATGCCCAGTTCCTGCTGTTCCTGTGCGCCGTCATCCAGGCAGTGGATGATTATCAGGATCTCCTGCGCCTTGCTGTGGCAACGGCAGGAAATGACCACCGTCTTGGCGCCAACGAAGCCCCGCCCGCCATTATTTCGGTTTTTCTGGGAGACGAGCTGAGCGGCATTCTGGAGGCCATCAGAAATGACACGCCTTATCAGGGAACCGAGAAGGTAAAAATGAAGCTCGGCGTCCATACGCTTCCGAGATTTTTCAGGGATACTACCGACAGAAACAGGACCTCGCCTTTTGCCTTTACCGGAAACAAATTTGAGTTCCGCTCGCTCGGTTCCTCCAACAGCATAGCCTGCTGCAACATCATGCTTAACGCAGCGGTGGCAGAAAGCCTGAAGCAGTATGCGGATATTCTGGAAGGCGCACAGGACTTCGAGAGCGCGCTGCACGACCTGATCAGGGAGACGATTGAAAAGCATCAGAGGATCTTTTTCAACGGAAACGGATACGGCGAAGAGTGGGTGGAGGAAGCCACGAAGGTGCGCGGCCTGTCCAATCTGAAGACGACACCCGATGCCATGCCCCATCTGCTTGATAAAAAGAACATGGATATGCTGATGGCACATAAGGTGTTTACCGAGACAGAGCTGCATTCCAGATGCGAGATCATGCTGGAGAACTACTGCAAGACCGTAAACATTGAAGGGCACACCATGGTTGACATGGTCAGGAAAAACTACCTGCCTTCGATTGAGGAGTATCTGTACAGCCTGGCCAGAACCACGTCCATGATGAAATCTGTCAGTGATCATGTGAAGTGCAACTATGAAGTATCAACGATGGAGAGGCTCTCGGAGCTGACAGATTACATACTGGAGAGGGTGAAGGATCTTGAGGAGGCCCTGGAAAGCCTGAAGGGTATGGAAAATGTCATGAAGACCTCCGAGGCGATCCGGGACGATGTGATTCCCAAGATGGAGCATCTGAGAAAGCACGTTGACGAAGCGGAGATGCTGATGCCGGAGAA
>CADBNA010000431.1 GCA_902795835.1 uncultured Lachnospiraceae bacterium
AACCGGCGGTCATTATCATGGATGAGCCAACAGCCGGACTTGATCCGGAAGGAATGCGCGAGTTTTTAAGCCTGATCAAACAGCTGAGTGCAGAGGATGGAAAAACGATCCTGGTCTCCAGCCATCAGCTTTACCAGATCCAGCAGATCTGCGACAGGGTCGGCATTTTTGTGGATGGAAGTCTGATCGCGTGCGGCGGGATCGGCGAGCTCGGATCACAGATCGCGGCGCAGGGTCATTATACGCTGGAGATTTCAGCAGAACCCTGTGATGACAGATTCCTGGGATTCTTGAAAGAACAGGATGGGATTACCGGGATATCCAAGGAAGACAATACTTTTGTGATCAGCTCTTCCAAAGATCTGCGCGCCGATATCACAAGGTTCCTCGGAACGCATGAATATAAACTGCTGCATCTGCATCAGAAAGGCGGAGATCTGGACGAGATCTACCGTGTCTATTTTGAGGAAGCTGAAAAAGAAGGAGATGAAAACCATGACAAGAGCGGCAGCAGGAAGCATCGTTTCAGCCACAGAGGAGCATAAGCGCAGGAGCATCCGTTATCACAGTCTGAAGGCGCTTTACCGGAAAGAAATGGCGGACCATGTGACCAGCAAAAGGTTCATCATTATTCTGATCCTCGTGGTCGCGATGACGGTCGCAAGCGTATACGGCGCAGTTACGGGAATCAAAAGCGCGATTATGAATGCTGCTGTGGATAAGAACGCTCCATTTGACGCGAGTTACATGTTCCTCAAACTGTTTACCACCAGCGGAAGTTCCATTCCGTCATATATGTCACTGATCGCGCTGATCGGTCCGTTCATCGGGCTAATCCTGGGATTTGACTCGATCAACGCCGAGAAAAACAGCGGAACACTGAACCGGCTGGTATCTCAGCCTATCTACAGGGATGCCATCATCATCGGCAAGTTTCTGGCGTCCTCGACACTGATTGTGGTCATGGTCCTGAGCACAGGCATTGCAGTCGGATGCGCGGGTTTCCTGGCGTCCGGCATACGGCCGTCAGGCGAGGAGGCTGTCAGGGTTCTGATCTATCTGCTTTATACAATCGTGTATATCTGCTTTTGGCTGGCTATGGCAATGCTGTTTTCGGTCTTTACCAGACACGCGGCCACATCGGCACTTGCTTCGATCGCACTCTGGCTCTTTTTTGCAATCTTTATGAGCCTTCTGGCCGGCATTATAGCGAATGCGGCCTACCCGGTCAATACAGAGTATGAGCAGGCGGTCAACGCGCTGAAAAATTACGATCTGAACATGAATCTGAACAGAATCTCTCCCTACTATCTGTATTCAGAAGCCGGTTCCGTTCTGATGAACCCGGCAACCCGGGCGATCAATGCCGTGTCATATGCACAGCTGGTCGGCGCACTGAGCAGCTATCTTCCCCTTGGACAGAGCCTGCTTCTGGTCTGGCCGCATCTGGTTGGTCTGCTTGCCCTTTCCTTCGCGGCATTTACGATCTCCTATGTAGGTTTCATGAGGCAGGAAATCCGAGGAAGCTAAAGAACAAGACGTAAAACGGAAGCAGCAGTATTCGAGCAGCGCATCGATGACTGCCTTTGTCTTTTCCGCGGTCAGATTGGCGTGGTCCAACGCAAGGGCAATCAGGGCCTGATCGCTTTGAATGCTGCCATGTGTGCTTGTTTTGTGCCTTCTTCTGTGATATACAAAAGAAAAGAAACTTCAAAGCAGACCGCCACAGATGGAGGAAAAAATGCAATGAAAATTAAAAGCACAAACAGTCTTCCGGACAGTATTCTTGAAAAGGTATCCGGTGGATACCTGCCCGAGCAGGATGTCGAGGGCTATCTCTATACGGCAGCAAATTTAAAGGCATCTGGTGATTCGCTCGATACTGCGCTGGAGATCATCCACGGTTTTCATCAGTTTTCACATTATACTCCGGAAGAGATTACCTATTTGGACAATCTGATCATAAGCAGCTGGGATTTGTTTTAAACTGCAGTCGAAGGCAGATTTGGAAGGGGACGGTTCCTGATTTGGAAAGGGACGGTTCCTTAGGGCTCAGACTGAGCCCTAAGGAACCGTCCCCTTCGTTCACTGACTCACCAGTAACCCCTCAAATCTTCAATCGCGAGAAGGAAGCTCTCTCGCGGGATAAAAAAGCTTTTCTCGATGACCGGGGCATTTACATATAAGATGCCGCCGCGGCGCTGTATGCTCCATGGAAACCATCCCGGCTCGGATTCCCAGCCGAATGTGTCACTTTCTCCATCCTCTGTTTCTTCGGCAAATCTCTTGAAATCTTCGGGGCTGTTTCCGATATAGCTGATACTGAACCAGGTATCTTCGCCATCCAGCTTTATCGTGATCGACGCCCACCCGGCACCGTCTGATCCTCCGCTCACCGTGAATGCATGCGTCAGTTCGCGTATGCGTTCTTCACGGCTCAGCCGGTCGAAATACTGCCAGATGTTCGGCATCAGTGCAGGGCGGCCGTCGGTTCCCGTTCCGATTGCGGGATCGTCTGCAGCCCGGACTGCACAGGCATGCATGTCTTCCTCTGTGAAATCCGTCCTGTATTCTTCGGCTGCTTCTTCAGCTGCTTTGCGCCGCGCCTCTTCGCGGACGCTCTCCCTGGTGCGATATGCCGTTTCCGCAAAGGCGTCGCCCGCTATGCTCACACGTTCCGGCAGGCGCAAAAAAATCTTCCTGTCATATTTACAATATTCGATACAGCCAAATGCCATGCTTTCGATGCGCCGTACGGAATCAGGAATATAGAACGCATCCGCATATTCGGCGCCAAAAAAGGCGCCTTCACCAATACTGGTAACCGGTCTGCCGTTTATCTCGTCCGGAATGACCACCGTGGTGTAGGTCTCCTCGCGGACATGACCGATCCACCCGCGGCATCCCATCAGACGGACGCCGTTATTTTTCTCATCCGGTTCGACAATCCATTCCCCGGGCCTTTCCGGCGCCCGGAACACAAAGCTGTTGCCGTCTCTGTCTGTGCATTCCAGATCCAGCATCAATGCAATCTCTGCCGCCAGCGCATCCCTGTCCGTAATGATCTGCCTGAGCGACTCCAGTTTCGAGAGCACGAGCCAGGAATAGTATTCCAGGCTTTTGGGAATTTCGAGTATCTCAAGGCTGTGAAGCGTCCCCAGCGCGTATATCGGAAGCTGGTTGACGCCCTCCGGAATGACCATTTTCTCCGTTCCGGGATAGTACCGTATATCATCGTCTGCGACGACCAGCCCGCTGGTCTGTCCGGGGCCGGTCAGAACAACCCGGCCGGCATTCCCGAAGGCATTGCAGTGTCTCATTTCCAGTCCTTCCGGGATCCTCACCTTTTCGAGCGCTGTGCAGTCCTGAAAAGCGGCATGGCCGATTGCCTTCACGCTGTCACCGAGATAAATCTCCCGCAGTGAGCTGCAGCCGCAGAACGCCATGATCCACACGGATACAAGCCCTTCGGGCAGGGTAATCTGCTCAAGACTTGTGCAATTCATAAATGCCATACCCTGGATGTTCTTCAGACTTTTCGGCAGAATAACCTCCTTCAGCGAACTGCAGCCGCTGAAAGTGGACGGCTCCAGAGAGGTCATCCCTTCCGGAAGCTTTACCCTCTTCAGCTGTCTCGCTTCGTAAAAAGCCTTCCCTGCCACAGAATATACCTGATCAGGAATCTCGATGCTCTCCAGAGACGTGCCTGAAAAAGCAAGCTTCTCTATGGCGGTCAGGGTCTCCGGCAGGACGATCGTCCGGATCCCGCTCCTGTAAAATGCCCGCCTGTCAATATGGCAGACACCTTCCGGCAGGACGGCGCCCGTTACCTGGGTGCAGAAGGCAAACGCCTCTGTCCCTATGCGACGCACGCCTTCCGGCACCTTCACTTCTCCGCCGGGGCCCTCATACGCAAGCAGAACACCCTGTCCGTCCGTATGGAACACATGGCAGCCGCAGTGCAGGATCACGTTATCAATATTCTTCATTCCTTCACGATCCTCCTGAGCCGAAAGGGACGGTTCCTCAGCGCTCATGAGCCGAAAGGGATCGTCCCTTTCAACTCATGAGCGCTGAGGAACCGTCCCTTTTGGTTATGAGTACATGCTGCAGGGTAGCTTTCATGCCTGCGATATCCAATGGCTTTGCGATATGCCCGTTCATCCCTGCTTCTTCGGCATTCTTTACATCCTCCTGGAACGCATTAGCCGTCATGGCGATAATGGGAATGCCGGCGAGGCCGGGGTCTGGAAGACTGCGGATTGCCCTGGCTGCCGTATATCCATCCATAACCGGCATCTGTATATCCATCAGGATCACATCATAGTATCCCTGTTCGGACGACGCCGTCATCTCCAGGGCAATCTTCCCATTCTCCGCCGTTTCAATCAGGAACCCCGCCTGTTCCAGAAGCATCTGTGCAATTTCCATGTTGATC
>CADBNA010000432.1 GCA_902795835.1 uncultured Lachnospiraceae bacterium
CCGGACAATCAGGAGATGGAGATCGTACCGGAAGATATTGAACTGGACATCGTTTATGAGGACTCCGAACTGCTCGTCGTGAACAAGCCGAAGGGCATGGTCGTTCATCCCGCAGCCGGGCATGAGAGCGGCACCCTGGTAAATGCGCTCCTGTATCATTGTCAGGGCAGTCTTTCCGGCATTAACGGCGTGCTGCGTCCCGGGATCGTTCACCGCATTGACAGAGACACCACCGGATTGCTGGTCGTGTGCAAGACAGACCGCGCGCACCGCTCCCTGGCAGAGCAGCTGGCGGAGCACAGCATCACCAGACGGTATTATGCATTGCTGCAGGGTGTTTTTCGCGGGGATGATTCTGATTTTCATATCCTGCCGGCTGAAAGATCCCTGATCAGCTGCCGTTGGGAGAGTGAAACGGATTCAGCGCATCCGGGATCCGACGGCCTCTGTTTCCGCATAGAAGGCAGTATCGGACGCCACATGACGGACCGCAAGAAAATGACCGTCACGGATGCGGCGCATGGGAAAGAGGCTGTCACACATGTCCGTATCCTTGCGTGCGCAGAAGGATATTCTTTTGCAGAGTGCCGTCTGGAAACAGGGCGTACGCATCAGATCCGTGTTCATACGTCTCATCTGGGGCATCCTGTCCTTGGCGACCCCGTGTACGGACCGAAAAAATGTCCGGTTCCAGGGCTGGAAGGCCAGACGCTGCATGCGGGGATTCTCGGGTTCCGACACCCGGTGACAGATGAATATATGGAATTTAGGGGCGACCTTCCTCAGTATTTCAAGGCGTTGTTGAAAAAATTCGGATTTTCATATAAAATTATGCTATAATGATGAAAAGGGGGTGAAGACGTATGAAAACTATCATTACCATCGGCCGCGAGTTCGGAAGCGGCGGACATCAGATCGGAAAACTACTTGCGGAGGAACTACAGATACCCTTCTATGATCATGAGCTCCTGGAGAGAGCCGCAAAAGATTCCGGTCTCTGCGAAGAGATATTTGAAAACCAGGATGAGAAGCCTACCAGCAGTTTTCTGTATTCGCTGGTGATGGATACGTATTCCTTTGGATATACCAATAATGTGATCGGAGAAATGCCTCTGAACCAGAAGGTTTTCCTGGCACAGTTTGACAGTATCCGCAAGCTGGCAGAAGAGGGGCCGTGTGTGATTATCGGTAGATGCGCGGATTATGCCCTTGAAGAAAATCCGAATGTTCTGAGTGTCTTTATTCATGCGGATTTTGAGAAGAGAGTGCAGCGTATCTCTGCCATTTATAACCTGAGCGACAACAAAGCCCGTGACCGGATCCGCAAAAATGACAAGAGCCGGTCCAGCTATTATAACTATTACACCAGCAAATCGTGGGGTGCCGCTTCCAGTTATCATATTTCACTGGACAGCTCTGTTTTCGGGATTGACGGATGCGTAAACATTCTGAAGGATCTCATTGCCAGGAAGGAGGCCGGGCCGGCCGGTGCAATTACGGAGAAGCTGGAAGAAGTGTGAGGAAAGGGCAGTGCTGCCGGTAATATGATTAAAATGATCAGGACGACGTCATAGGGCGCCGTCCTTTTTTCTGTTTTAAAAATAGTTACTTGTAATGATGCCGGCAGGTACAGCACTGCCGCCCACACCTCAGGTTCTGCGGGTGCAGAAGTTCTATGCTTTCCGCAGTTCCCTTCATTTCCGGAAAGGCTTGCAGGCGTTCTCACTTCCTGTTCCTATGTGAATGACGAACTTCTATGCTGTGAGCCGCCGTTCACTGTCGGGTCCTGCGGAGAGCTGAGAACTTCTAAGCGCCCTCCGAAATTCGGTCTGGTCGGCAGTGCTGTACCTGCCTCTTGTATGCTTCCAGCAGAGAAAAGTACATGATCTTGATTCATGTTTCTCACAGGAAAAATCTAATGGTCCAGATTTATGCTTCTCACAGGAAAAAACGCATGATCCCGATGACGTCTCCAAGAATCTGGAAATACTGGTCGGGGCGGACCATGATCGGATCCATATAGTCGTTCTCGGGCTGCAGCCGGATACCATCTTCTTCGCGATAGAAGGTCTTCACTGTGGCGGAATCGTCTACCAGGGCAACGATCATGTCGCCGTCTGCGGCTGTGTCCTTCTGACGGACAAGTACATAGTCGCCGTCGAGTATGCCGGCCTTGATCATGCTCTCGCCTTTTACCCGGAGCAGGAATACATCCCTGTTCGGAAGATGACTCATGGGTACGGGAATATAGTCTGTAATGCTCTCTACGGCCAGGAGCGGCTGACCTGCGGATACACGGCCGATGACGGGCACATTCACGTATTCCTCCGCCAGACTTACATCGGGTGCGGGCAGATACTGCTGCAGGCGCTGATCCCGGAAATCATCATCTATAATCTCTATGGCGCGGGGCTTTGTCGCATCTCTGCGGATATAACCGTTTTTCTCAAGAGTCTCAAGATGGGCGTGCACGGAAGAAGTGGACTTCAGATTCACCGCCTCGCAGATCTCACGTACTGACGGCGGAAAACCGCGTCTTAAGATCTCACTTTTCAAATAATCCAGAATTTCCTGCTGCTTTCTGCTGATCTTCTTGATTTTTTTCTCAGGCATATCAGTGTTCCTCCCACACTGTTTTTGACTTCTGTCCGCTGTTTCAATCAGGGTAGCATAGAAGCTCTGAAAACAGTGTATCATAGGATCTTTGAAAAAGCAAACATATTTTCCGAACATATTTTCGATATTGTGGTTGACTTTTCAGAAACTGCGTCGTATAATCAGCTTACGAACACCCGTTCGGAACAGTTGTTCGTGTTTGTTTGGTTTCTGATATACATACTTTCATTGGCATTCCGATCCGGTGCCGGATAAGGGAAGGGAGGCTTTGAAAATGGGCAGGACAGAGAAGAGAAGAATACAGACGCTTGCCAGGAAACGGGCCATCCGCAACAGGCTGCGGCGGCAGCGTGAGCTGCTGATGACAGCGCTGCTTGCCTTTTTTATCCTGGCTACTTGCATACTCCTTCTGAAGATCACTGCCTTGCGGGCAGACGCAGAGAAGAGAAGCATTCCGGTCTATAAGAATTACACGACAGTGGAGGTCTGCTCCGGTGACACGCTGTGGTCAATTGCTGAAGAGCATTTTGATCCCGGCAGCTGTGACATCTATTCCTATATGGATGAGGTCTCTTCGATCAATCATCTGAGGGGAGATTATCTCACAGCGGGAGAGCGTCTCTGCATTCCCTATTATTACTCTGCGGAGGCGCAGTAAGCCCCTGTCATTTCCATACTGTCTGAAGAGAACCTGCAGCTCCCCTGTGGGTTCTCTTTTCGTCGGAAAACGTCTATACCCAAAATTCTCTTGCTAAAACCCACATCATGCCTGCTTCGCTCACGGCTGGGCTTAGAATGGAGAAAAACGTGCAAAAAACCCAAAAATCCGTTGCATAAACCCCATGGCAGGCAAGCCTTGCGGGAGATTGGGCTCAGAATGGGGAAAAACGTGCAAAA
>CADBNA010000433.1 GCA_902795835.1 uncultured Lachnospiraceae bacterium
TATCAGCAGCTGCGATGCCAGTATGATACAGAGCAGGGCGACCGGGTATGCGGCTGCGTAGGGGGCAGCGGTATCGCTGCTCCCGGACGACCGGATCAGGGCGCCGAGGGCAGGGGTGGACGTCATACCGCCTGTGATAGCGCCAAGACAGGTGAGCAGAGGAAGCCTCAGCAGTTTTTTCCCCAGATAATAACCGATCACCATAGGAACGATCGTGATGATTACCCCGAAAAGAAAGTAGACCGGCTGGAAAAAATGTTTAAAGGATGCCCCGCCCGGAATACCGGTTCCGATCAGGAATGCCACAAGGCCATATTCGCGGAGCACTTCCAGAACCTGTTCTTTTATGCGCAGGCTCACAGGCCCTATGTGCCCGATGCTGGAAAGAACGAGTCCGGAGATCAGGACGCCGCCTGTGGTTGTCAGGCTGAAGGTGATTCCTGAAAGCCCTTTTGATGTAAGGGGGATCCGGATCATTCCGATGAAGATGCCGGCAGCAGCCATCAATCCGAATGCGGCGAAACCAGATTCATCGATCCGGATCCGGTCTTTTTCCGTATCCGTCTTCTTTCCCGGGGATGCACTGTCTGTGCCGGAACAGGAAGCCAGCGCTCTCTCTTTTTCCATATCTGCCTTCAGAAAACGGGGAACGATCTGAACAAAAAGGACGACACCGATCACGCCGAAGAGATAAGCGATGCCATGTCCGGTTGTGACCACGTCCTGGATGGCTTCTGCGGCTTCGGGTGCAGCAACGGCTGCCGCTGTCGCCTGCGCTGCGGAAAATGCCGGCGTTGATGTCAGTGCACCGGTCATGATCCCTGTTATCATGGCCATCACATACTGATTTTTTGTGATGCCGAGTGCTGCTTCTTCTGAAGGGACCTGGATAAAGCCCATTCCTATATAAAAGCATAATAGAGATACAAGGGCGCCGGCCAGAATAATAACTGCTCCTACAGCTGTGTAGGCTTTGTAGTTTTTCTTCAGATGGGAAAAAAAGGTCGGCCCCGCCATCATCCCGACTGATCCCACAAACAGGCTCAGACCAAAGTTCTCAATGATCTGGAATGCATTGAACGTAATGTCGCTGCCGCCCACAGTCATGGCATGATGCAGCTCTGTGCTGAAAAAGGCGCCGAACAGGAGCGATGCGATAAAGACGCCCGCCGTTCCGAGACTGACCCCTCTGATTGTGATTTTTCCGAGAATGTATCCCCCCACAATGACCATAAAGACCACAAACATCTGGTAGGAGATTCCGCTGATCCTGATGACGCCTCCGAATAAATTCATTTTCTTACCCCCATATCTGCGTACTTCTTTTTTCATTATGTATCAGGCGGATGTATTTCTCAATCCTGACTTTCAGGGACCGGGGATCTGTGATACCATATTCATGAAGAACACTGGACGGGCAGCCGTCAGGAGGGAAAAGAGCTATGGATGTGACATTTCTGAATGATACCGCATATATTCTGGATACGTGGACAAAATATGTATCTGACAATCCGAATGCTCTTGCCCTGACAGATGAACGTCATCCCCGGGGACTGAGCAGGAAACAGGTGGATGACATATCCGGCCGGGTGTATGCCTGGCTGAAAGCCAAGGGGATCGGCAGGGAGGACTTTGTGTTTCTGTGCCTTCCCCGCGGGGCCGCAGCCCTGATTTCTCTGCTTGGTGTATGGAAAGCCGGAGCCGCTTTTACACTGGTTGAGGATAACTATCCTCCGGAGAGGATTGCATTCATCCGAAAAGACTGTGCCTGCAAGGTCATGATTGACGTAAATGCCTGGCAGGAGATCCTGAAAACAGAGCCGGCCGCCGGATTTGAAAAACCCGGCCTGCATGATGCTGCCTTTGCTGTATATACCTCCGGTACGACAGGAAATCCGAAGGGGGCGCTGCATGAATACGGCAGCATCAGACTGATACAGGCTGCCTCTGTTGACAGGCTGACAGGCATGCCCCGGATCATGGAGTCCGACAGGCTTGCGCTGATCCCCCCGCTGAATTTTGTTGCGGCGATCAGACGATATATATACGCGCTGTATGACGGATGCCATGCGTTTGTTGTTCCATACAGTATCGTCAAGAATCCTGTGGGGCTGCGGCAGTACTATCAGGACAATCATATTACCGTAACGTATTCCTCCCCTTCCCTGATCCGCCTGATCGGAGATCCGGGGCCGGGCATCCGTCAGATCCAGGTGGGCGGCGAGACGGCGAACGGCCTTTTTGTAGAGGGAAAAGAGCTGGTGAACGGATATTCAATGAGCGAGTGCGCTTTCCCTCTCACGGAATTTATTATTGACAGACCTTACGATGTCTGTCCGGTCGGAAAGCCAAACCTTGACGTGCTCCCGGTCCGGGTCCTGGATGAGGATGGAAATGAAGTGCCGGACGGCGAAGAAGGGGAGATCAGTGTGGAGGATCCTTTCTTCCGGGGATACATCAACCTTACGGAACAGACAAGGCAGGCCCTCCGGGGCGGCGTATATCACACGGGTGACATCGGCAGAAAGCTGCCGGACGGCAATCTGGTGCTGGTGGGCCGCATGACTGACATGATCAAGATCAACGGCAACCGGATCGAGCCTGCCGAGATAGAGGCGGCAGGCAAAAAGGTGCTGGGTCTGGACTGGTGCGCGGCACGGGGCTTCGAGGACCCGCTGCATGCATTTGTGTGTCTGTATTATACCGCGGACATCACGTTTGATGAAATGGATGTCCGCCGTCGGATGGAACAGTATCTGCCTTATTATATGATTCCGGCATACTTTGTAAAGATAGAAGAAGTGCCGCTGCTTCCAAATGGCAAAATGAACCGGCGGGCTCTTCCGAAACCCGAGCCGGACGTGGTGACGGCAGATTATCTGCCGCCGCGCACGGATACAGAAAAGATCCTGTGCAGCGCCATTGCGCAGGCGCTTCATCTGGAACGTGTCGGTATCCGCGATAATTTTTATCACCTGGGAGGGGACTCTCTGGGGACGATGCGCGTACTGGCCGCCGCCGGCCTGCCAGGGCTGAGCGCAGCAGATATCTTTGAAGGCTGTACGCCTGAGCGCATTGCGGCCATCTACGAGGGCAGGAAATCCGGAACGATAGAGGAAGACCTGGCCCTGACAGAAAAAAGGGAGAGGAAAAAGGCCCATCCCCTTACGCCCAATCAGATTTCCATTTTTGATTACTGTATTTTTTCTGCCCATACAGTCATGTGGAATCTGCCGAGGCTGTACCGGTTTTCAGCAGACACAGATGCAGACCGGCTGTGCAGGGCAGTGAATGAGGCACTGGCAAACCGGCCAGCTCTGTATACGGTTCTCGAATTCAACAAAGAGTGTTCCCTGGTACAGAGGGCTGTGCCTGAACAGATGCTGAAGATCCATGTGGAGAAAGTTGCGGAAGAAGAGTTCCGCCGGCTGTCGGAAGACCTTGTCCGTCCGTTCCGCATGATAGGAGAACCTCTGGTGCATGCACGCCTTTTCCAGACGGAGAAAGCGGTATATCTGTTCCTGGATGTGCATCACATCATGACAGACGGGTCCGGAATGCAGCTTTTAAATGACGATATTGTGCGGGCATGGAATGGCGAACCGCTCCCGGAGGATACCTACTGTACATATCTGCACCTTGAAGAACAGCTGCGGTCAGGA
>CADBNA010000434.1 GCA_902795835.1 uncultured Lachnospiraceae bacterium
CAGGGAAGCGCCCTGCCTGGCCGGGCAGCCAGGACGATATCGCCGTCTATCCTGGCGGATCTTTCCGCCCGTGTCAGGGAAAAAACCTTTGCGGTCTGCGGTACAAACGGCAAGACAACCGTGAACAACCTTCTGTGCCGCATGCTGGAGGCGGAAGGATACAGGGTTGTCTGCAACCGCGCCGGCGCCAATATGCTAAACGGCATAACGGGTGCATTTGCGGATGCGGCCGGAATCAGCGGACAGCTGAAGGCGGATTATGCAGCCCTGGAGGTGGACGAGGCCTCGGCGCAGCATGTCTTTGCGGCCGTGAAGCCGGATTACCTGATCCTCACAAATCTGTTCCGGGATCAGCTGGACCGGTACGGGGAGATCGACATCACGGCGGAGCTGCTGCTGAAAGCCATTCGTCTGGTTCCCGATATGAAGCTGGTCATCAACGCAGATGATCCGCTGTCCGTGTATCTGGCGCAGGAATCCGGGAATCCCTTCGTCTGCTATGGAATCGGCGAGAAAGCTGCTCCCACAGAGGCGGGAATCCCGGACAGCAGGGAGGTCAGGGAAGGGCGCTTCTGTAAAAAATGCGGCGCGCCGCTGCACTATGAGTATTATCACTACGGACAGATGGGACGGTGGATGTGTTCTGCCTGTTCCTTTTCCAGACCGGAGCCGGTGTATGAGGCATATGGAATCAGCCGGCAGCCGGGCCCCGCACTTTCCGGGGAAAAGGACGACGCCGCTTCCGGCGGGATGTCCTTTCGGATAAAAGAGAGCGGAAAAGAAGCCGGCACTGTCTATATGGGGGAGAGTCTGGACGGTCTGTACAGTGTGTATAATCTTCTTGCCGTGAGGACAGCCCTGCGGGAGTGCGGACATAGCTGCAGATCGTTCAACACTGTTCTGAGGGGATACAGACCTCCGTTTGGAAGAAACGAGCACTTTTATATTGAGGGAAGGGATATTCTGCTGAATCTTGCCAAGAATCCGGCCGGCTTCAATCAGAATATTTCCGCCATGCTCTCTGACAGGGCGCCGAAGAGACTGGTAATCGTTATCAATGACAACGACCAGGATGGCACGGATGTATCCTGGCTGTGGGATGTGGAGTTCGAGAAGGCGGCAGATGAGAGTATCCGGTCCGTCATCGTCAGCGGGCTCCGCCGGCTCGATATGCAGCTGAGACTGAAATATGAGGAGATCCGGGCGGAGTCTGCGGATACGCCTGAAGAGGCGGTTGAACGGCAGATTGCGGCAGGAAAAGAAAAAATCTATGTGCTGGTAAACTATACGGCATTGTTTGCCGTTCACAGGTATCTGCAGAAAAGAGAGCAGGCAGGAGTTTCAAAAAAATGAAGATTCAGATCGCACACCTTTACCCGGATCTGCTCAATCTGTACGGAGACAGAGGAAACATACAGTGTATGCGCATGCGCTGCCTCTGGAGGGGGATCGACGTTTCCGTTACGGAATACACCCTGGATGATGCCGTGGATTTTCTGCATACGGATATTGTGCTGCTGGGCGGCGGATCTGATCGTGAGCAGCAGATTGTCTGTACGCGGCTTCAGAAGATCCGGAAAGAATTCTGCAGCTATGCAGAGGACGGAGGAACTGTGCTGGCCATCTGCGGGGGGTATCAGCTGCTGGGACACTATTACGATACTCCGGAAGGCAGGATGCAGGGATTGTCACTGGCAGATCTGTATACGGAGCAGGGCAGTCCCCGTCTGATCTCAAATGTCATTCTGAAGAATCCCTCTCTGCCGTATGAGATTGTGGGCTTTGAAAACCACGGCGGGAGAACATGGATCGGCGGTAACACGCCTTTCGGCCGCGTGCACTTCGGATTCGGAAACAACGGCAAAGACGGAACGGAGGGAATCGTTTACAGAAATGTAATCGGCACCTATCTGCACGGACCGCTTCTGCCCAAAAATCCGCATGTATGCGACAGGCTGCTTACCGGGGCACTGGACAGGAAATACGGGGTAAACACGCTCGCGCCCCTGGATGACAGCCTGGAGAAGAAGGCAAACCAGTCAATAGTAAAAAGGTTTACTGGTTCCTTTTGAGAAAAATGTGAAACTCTTACTATATCCCCTTATAACCTATTGACAAAGTAGGTAAATGGGTATAAAGTGGCTGTAGCATTTCCGGAAGGAGGTTTTCACATGTTCAAGACGCTGAACGCCAGACGATGTGAGAGAACAGGCTGCCGATGTCTGCACTCCCGGGCAGTCGGATCAGACATATGTCCGGGAGCTTCCAGTCATTTTATTTCGGTGATTTGTATCCATTGAAAGGCGTATAAACTATATACAGGAAAGGGAACTACCATGAAAAAGAGAAACAGATCCGTATTAACCAAGAGCATCACAGGATTTCTGGCAGCGTTAACTGCTGTAGCAGTTCTGGGTGCAGCCCCCGGCAGCGAAGTCCTGGCTGATTCCGGAGACGTATTCAGAACGCTGGACGAGATCGTTGCGTCCGGAGAAATCAATATCGGCGTTTTCTCTGATAAAAACCCATTCGGCTATGTGGATGAGAATAATGAGTATCAGGGATATGACGTGTATTTTGCAAACCGGCTCGGAGAGGATCTGGGCGTGGAGATCAACTTTGTATCGACGGAAGCAGCGAACCGGGTAGAATATCTTGAAACCGGTAAGGTCGACATCGTGCTGGCTAATTTTACCGTGACGGCGGAACGCGCGGAAAAAGTGGATTTTGCACTTCCCTATATGAATGTGGCGCTTGGCGTGGTGTCGCCGGATGACCGTGTGATCACCGACCTCGCAGACCTGACGGACAAGGACGAGGTGATTGTGATCTCGGGAACTACCGCAGAGACATATCTGACCGAGAACCATCCGGAAATCCATCTTCAGAAATATGACACCTATGCAAATGCCAAGACCGCACTGGAGAATGGCAATGCCGCAGCATGGGCCAACGACAACACGGAGGTAATCGCATATGCCCTGCAGAACCCGGGCTATACGGTAGGCATTCCGGAGCTGGGCTCCCAGGATACCATCGCGCCCGCCGTTTCCAAGGGCAACGAGACTCTCCTGAACTGGATCAATGATGAGATCGCTTCGCTGGCGGATGAACAGTTTTTCCACAAGGATTATGAAGAAACCCTGGCGGACACTTACGGCCTGGATTATGAAGAGACGCTGGTAATCGAAGGCGGCGTACCGGGCGGAGCGAAGGAAGAGGAGTAAGGGGAGTAAATAACGGATGCGCGGACCCTGCTCTTTTCGGATGAGGGGAAAGGGCAGGATCTGTTCTTTTGTATGCTGAACGGTCATGTCTGGTTTTACTGTCAGGCATGCGTCCCTGAAAGAGGATTAATATGCAGACCGATGTCCTTATAGAATATCTGCCTCTTTTTCAGAGGGCGGCGCTGCTGACAGTCCGGCTGGGCCTGTGCGGAATCGCCGCCGCGACTCTGATCGGGGTATTCTGCGCCTGGGCGCAGTATTTCAGGGTGCCTGTCATTCGGCGTATTGTATCCGTGTACATTGAAGTCAGCCGTAACACGCCGCTTCTGATCCAGCTCTTTTTTATCTATTACGGACTTCCGAAAATCGGTATTTCCATGCGGCCCTATACCAGCGGGATCTGGGGACTGGCTTTTCTGGGGGGCAGCTACATGGCGGAAGCCTTCCGCAGCGGTCTCGAAGCGGTTCCGCAGATTCAGTCGGAGAGCGCGGCAAGCCTGGGGATGAGTCATCTGCAGGCGATGCGCTATGTGATCTTTCCCCAGGCGATCGCCACCAGCGTTCCGGCATTCATCGCCAATGTGATTTTTCTTATGAAGGAAACCAGCGTTTTTTCGGCTGTCAGCATTATGGACCTGATGTTTACGGCCAAGGATCTGATCGGCATGCACTACAATACGACGGAAAGTCTCTTCCTGCTGGTTGTATTCTATCTGATCATTCTGTTGCCGATTTCTCTCCTGGGGACACTTCTGGAAAGGAGACTCCGCTATGCCGGATTTGGGGTTTGAAGTCCTGTTCAAAGGCATCAATTTCCAGAGACTTCTGTTGGGTCTCCTGACCGCCCTGCGGATCAGTCTGATCGCCGTGCTGCTCAGCATACCGCTGGGCATCCTGATGGGATTTCTCATGACGAGAAAGAACCTTGTCCTGAAGTTTCTGCTGCGCCTGTATCTGGATTTTATCCGGATCATGCCGCAGCTGGTGCTGCTGTTTCTGGTGTTTTTCGGAACGACTTCCGCTTTTGGCTGGAATCTGTCGGGAGAGGTGTCATCTGTGATCGTCTTTACCCTCTGGGGGACGGCGGAGATGGGGGATCTGGTGCGCGGCGCGCTCATCTCGATTCCCAGACATCAGTATGAGAGCAGCGAAGTGCTGGGCCTGACCCACAGCCAGACATTCCGCTATGTGATCCTGCCCCAGACAGTCCGGCGTCTGATCCCTCTGTCGATCAACCTGATCACCAGGATGATCAAAACGACCTCGCTGGTTCTGATGATCGGCGTTGTGGAGGTGCTCAAGGTAGCCCAGCAGATCATAGAGGCGAACCGCATGAGCAGTCCGAATGCCGCATTCGGAGTCTACCTGACCGTATTTTTCCTGTATTTTCTGGCGTGCTGGCCGATCAGCCTTCTCGCGCGCCGCCTGGAGGCAAGATGGCAATGAATGAAGTATTACTGCAGGTCAGTCATCTCACGAAAAAATTCGGAGACGAAACCGTGCTGGATGACATCAGTTTTGAGGTCCGGCAGGGAGAGGTCGTTGTTCTTGTGGGGCCCAGCGGGTGCGGAAAAAGCACCCTTCTGCGATGTCTGAACGGACTGGAGCCGATACAGGGAGGAGAGATTCTTCTGGACGGCGAGCCGGTGCGTCAGGGCAGCAGGGAGCTGACGCGGATCAGACAGAAAATAGGCATGGTATTCCAGAGCTATGACCTGTTTCCCCACCTGACGGTTACCGGGAACATTCTTCTTGCGCCTCTGAAAGTCCAGAAAAGAGAGAAAAATGAGGCCATTGCAGAGGCACTTGCCTTTCTGGAACGCGTCGGACTTGCCGGCAAGGAAAACAGTTTTCCCCGTGAGCTTTCCGGCGGCCAGAAACAGAGGGTGGCCATTGTACGCGCGCTCATTCTGCACCCGGAGATGCTTCTGTTTGATGAGGTGACGGCTGCGCTGGATCCGGAGATGGTAAGGGAAGTTCTGGATGTCATACTGGATCTCGCGGGGCAGGGACGCACCATGCTGATCGTCACGCATGAGATGGCATTTGCCCGCGCAATTGCAGACAGAGTGCTGTTTCTGGAAGGCGGCCATATCCTGGAGGACTCCGATCCGGAGATCTTCTTCACGAAACCAAAGACGGAGAGAGCAGGGGCATTCCTGAACACCTTCACGTATACCGCAAAAGGCAGAAAAGAAAGCCTGTAACATCGCATGATGCATCGGCAGCGGTTCCGGGAAAACAGTCACACAGACATCCGGGAAAACCGTTATGCCGACATTCAGAAATACAGTCATGCTGACCAGATACTGGACAGACAGTATGACACTGCTGTATAATTACATCTGTTCGCAGTTGAACAGTGGCAGGGGGCTCTTGCAGGTACAAGATGCCCTTTTTTATGTACGTACAATGATTCACACGCAGATACAGTCTGCAGAATGCCTGAAGGGGAGAAAAAACTTGCTGGCCCATGAAGAGATTTTTACAAAAATGGCTTGAAAAATGCACGCTGTCCGGATTTACAGTTGTCACTGCATTCCTGATCGCCGCACTTATCGTAATTCATATTCCCCAGGATGGATTTATCCCTGAGGAAGCCGGACGGCTGGATGTTGCCGTGCCGGTCCGGGATCTCAATGCGCCTTATGACAACGTGATCCCATGGGCAGACGGAAACGGCTTCAATTGCGTGATCATAGACACAGCAGATGTGGATCCTGATGATTACGCGGGACTTCTCCTCCCGGGAGGGGAGGATGTGGATCCGGCTTTTTACGGAAAGAAAAGGCTTCCGACGAATACCCTCATCCATCCGGAATTCGACAGGATGGAGATGGAGCTGGTTCATAAGTTTGCGGCTGCCGGCAAACCCATTCTGGGAATCTGCCGGGGGTGCGAAGTGATCAATGTCGCTCTGGGAGGAACCCTGGAACAGCATATTCCCGGCAAGCACACCAAAAACAGAGAACTCACGATCGGAACCGATGACTGGCTCTACGGTTACATAGCGAATAATACAGAGGTGTATCATATTCATCATCAGTGCGTGGAGGAACTGGGAGAAGGTCTGACAGCCACGGAATGGGACGCTGAGGATAAGCGTATAGAGGGGTTCTGTCATGAATATCTGCCTATATACGGCATCCAGTGGCATCCCGAGTACTCGGATGATGCCGGAAGAATAACAATGGCACTGTTCCGTTACATATGCTATAAGTACATGAATGACTTTCAACAGAGCAGTGAAAATATTTAATACAATTAAATTCAAAAAAGACCTTGACTTTACCAGAAAGCGATGATATTCTAAGTGAGCTGTCGCGGAGAACACCGCAGCAGACAGCAACCGAACCATGACAACTGAACAGTAAAACACATCCTCGAAAGTTCACAAAAGTTAAATTTTTGTTTGAACGATCGAAAGG
>CADBNA010000435.1 GCA_902795835.1 uncultured Lachnospiraceae bacterium
ACACTGTTGTCCGCGTTGACCACGAGTTTCTTATCGCCCTTGTTTTCACAGTGGAGCTTCACTGTGAAGCCCTTCATGTCTGCCTGATAGCCGGTGATCTTGATCAGGACATCGTCCGTATCCAGGATGGTCTGCTCTTCCTTCGAGTACTCGACCTTCTCGTCCAGGACGCCCGCCTTGTAGCCGAGCAGGGCAAAGACAGCATCCTGCGTCGTCCGCTCGAATTCCATGGAATCCTCCGCGATCTGCAGGGTGAGCCTGTCGCCGTCCAGCGTATAGGACGCCGGGGAGCCGTTCACGGTGACTGCCTTGTCATCCCAGGTCCCGACCGCCTGGTCTTCTGTCAGACCATGGATCACGACCGTCCCGTCCTCGTTCATTTCCATGTAAATGACGACGCCTGCCGCCTCATAGGCCTTCAGTTCCTCCGGGGAGATCGCCCCTTCGCTGCCGGTCATCCCGGACAGCTTCCAGATTCCGACCGCCGGATTTGATGCGGTCTGTGTCTCCGCCCCTTCGGCTGCAGCTGCCTCAACCACCTTAGCCGCCTTACCAGTCTCCTTCAGACCGGCGGTCCGGGGCTCCGCGGCGCCCGCCGCAGCCGCGCCGGCCAGGCAGAGCTGCAGGACCAGGGCCAGGGAAAGGGCCAGTCTCACCCATCTCATTTCCTTTTTCATCATTCGCACCTCCTCGCTCGCAGCGCCTATGCGCTGAAGAATACGCGGACAGGGTGTAAATCAAAGATTGGTCACCCGCTTCCTGATCTGATGTCTCCTTTCTCTATTATAGCGGAATTGTTTTTTTATTTGAATGATATATGCCCTTTTTCCGCATCATCTTTCTCGACTTACGAGAGAAGCTGATCCCATTTCTGAGACCAACTTCACTTAGCCTTCTCCGCAGCACTACTCCCACTCCGAAGATCTGGATACTGTCGAAGATCATGAAAAACCGTGTGCCGGATCGGCTGCGATTATGCCGCCCTTCTCCGTTTCCCCATCCTCATGACCAGACCTGCGCCGGCAAGGCCTGTGAGCAGGATACCGAGAAGGTAGATGCGTGTTGTACCGGGGCCGCCGGTGGACGGGAGCTCGGCGCCGGGTTCGTTCTCCACTTCGAAAGCGATATTCGCCGCCTCATTTTGATGCGCCGTATTATCACTATTCTTGATCGCCCCGTTTTCCGTCTTAAAAGTCTTACCGGAGTCTGTGATGATATAACCCGCCGGCGCCGATACCTCTCTGAGCGTATAAGTATCGTCGATCAATCCGGCAATCTTAACACCGCCTTCCGGCACAGTGATCACCGTAATATTTGTATTGTTGTAGACGAATTCCTCTGGTGTAACAACTGCCCCATCGCTGATTTTTGTGATCGACAATTCCGTCAGATCAACATTCTCCGATCCTCTCATCAGGCTGAACTTCGCGCCTCCGATGGAGTTATGAGAAATCTTATCCACCTTAATCAAGGTGATGTCTGTGGCTTTTCCATTCTTGAGCGTGTATGCATAGACATCCGAATATGTTCCGGTAGTAGTATGCGCAGCATCTGCTGTCAAAAACACCGTAGTTCCATTTCTGTACTCTTCCGCCGCGATTGCTGCAGTCTGTGTCCAGTCATAGAGCGTGGCCGTGCTGTCAGTGCCTTTATTCTCAGTCAGTGTCATCGTAAACTTGATCGCGCCAGGCATCCTGGCATATGTCACACCGTTCCTCGTAGGCGGCGTCTTCTCAACAAGGTAGAACACCGTATCGTGGCTGGTATTCTCCGCAGCACCTACTGCGATATTCGGCAGATACAGCGTCTTATTTGCTGCAGATGTATCCGCATCAGGGATAACGGGGTTGATTGTGATAATACCGTACGCATTCGTGGTCAGATCATTACCAACCTTTGTGTAATTGCCTTCAGGCAAGCCTTTGGAAAAACCGTCCACAGATCCGTTTGCATCCGCACGGAACAGTTCAAAGACCGCGCCGGAAAGCACCTGGTTCGTATTGGTCTTATCAACCTTCGTGATCCGAATACCTTTCTGGAAGACATTGATCGTGTGGATGTTGGTGCTGGTCATGGTCCCTGCAGGATTACCCCGCCCGTTGGGGCCATTATGATAGCCATTATCGTTGTAATCATCCATTTCTTCCTGCGTCCAGCCAGCAGAAATCGCCGTGTGACGCTGGTTCTCTGTATAAGGCGTATAGGTGAACGTAACCTTGTACTGCTCCACCTGATCACCAACCGTATCCGCAGTATGCAACGCAGGTGTCTTGTTCCCTTTCGTGCGCTCTACTGTCACCGTAATTGTTCCGGATTTATGATCATACGCCTCGTACTCAAACGATGTGGAGGCACTGCTCCGGGCAGCAGATATCTGGTTGATCAGGCTGTCAATATTAAAGGCCGGATTGAATTCCGCCATCAGGCTCCCCAGAGAAAAGGTCTCACCTTCTTCTGCTGTTCCGACATTTGCCGCCGCTCCGGATGTTATTTTATGCTGACCTCCTTCAGAAGGATTGACCACTTCCTCAATCGGAATCTTGTCCCACAAAGCCTTAAGCTGCTCACCTGGAGTCACGCTTGTACCTTTATAGATTGTAAATGTCGTGCTATTCTCATCTGTTTCCAGTTCATGTACATTGACACGTGGAATCGGCAA
>CADBNA010000436.1 GCA_902795835.1 uncultured Lachnospiraceae bacterium
CGACTACAAACCATTTTATCCGTTCTTTTAAGTCTCATACAAATTTTACGCCGGGTGCGTTCCGGAAGCATTTTAACGACGTTCCGATGGGATATATGACGGACAGCATCCCGTAGAGTGAGTCAGACGCGACGTTTCTTCCTGAGTCCCCGTTGATGTCTGCTGTACAGATTTGGTAGAATCAATCATTGAGGATATACATAATATATACACAGAAGGAGATGGCCCCCTCCTCTGCAGGTGGGGGAAATATCAATTATTCTCAGGAGGTGTCCAATCTCCACCTGAGTATGCCTCGATGTACCCAGGGCGAACCGGCAAAGAGAGTGTACATATGTAAAAGGAGGGGCTATGACGATTCAGATTGTCAGATGGGGAAACAGTCAGGGTGTGCGGCTGCCAAAGGCCATCCTGGACAGCATGGGGCTGGCTGCGGGCGATTCGGCAGAGCTGCGCCTGGAGGACGGCAGGATTATCATTGAGCGCATGCAGCAGCGGCAGACACACCGGACGCTGGAAGAACGTGTACAGGCATATGGAAAAAAACTGGGCCCATATATAGAGTATGACTGGGGAGAGCCGGTCGGGAAAGAGGTGTGGTGATGAGCGGTGTGCCTTCCCAGGGAGAAATTGTCTGTCTGGAGGAAAGCGGAAGAAATGTTCTGGTCGTGAGCAGAGATTTCTTTAACCTGACAGGGCTTTGTGTACTGTGTCCTGTCGTTTCCGAGGCAGACCCGGATGCCCTCCACATCCCGGTTCGTGACGGGGCGTTCAGTGGCGTGGTTCTCTGTGAGCAGCTGAAGAGCCTGGATCTCTCAAAGCGGTTTTACAGGTCGGTCGGCCGGCTGCCCATGGAGCAGATCATGGATATTACAGATGCGGTGCAGGCCATATTTGATTATTATTCCTATGGGACATGACGAAGAGGCTGCCGCACTAAGCAGACAGCCCCTTTTCTCTTTCAAAATTGTTTATTTGTCACCGCGCACGTGACGAATGGCTCTGACCAGTGCGTCAACGTTTTCCGGGGGAACGTTGTCCATGATTTCCTGGGCAGGGCCGGCGATGTAGCCGCCGCCTTTGCCGAGAATGTCGATTTCATGCAATGTGCCTTCATAGATTTCTTCCGGTGTGCCGAAGGCCAGCAGCTTCTGCGTGTCGACGCCTCCGTAGAAGATCAGGTCATTGCCGTATTCTCTCTTCAGAAATTCATGATCCATGACAGGCTGCACGGGCTCCAGGACATCCAGGCCGATATCGATCAGGTGCGGGATGAAGGGCGTGATCTTGCCGCAGGAATGCATCTGAACCGGGATGCCTGCCGCGTGCCACACATCAAAGATCTCTTTCAGGCGGGGCTTCAGGTAGGCGCAGAATACTTCTTCTGAGAAGAAGGTGGATACCTGCGTGCCAAGGTCATCGCCATGATGCCCCAGCTTGAATCCGCATCTGACGGCTTCTTTCGCAATCTGTACCTTGTAGTCGGTAACGATGTGGAAAAGTCTGTCAATGATCTCCGGCTCTTCCATCAGAGTGTACATAAAGTTTTCTATTCCCATCATGTCATAGGTCTTTTCCCAGATTCCGTTGTACCCGGAAAGGACGACCAGAGAGGGGCCGCTGTATTTTTTCAGGTCTTCTTTTGCATAGCGGAACTGCAGATCGATGTCTGTCAGATCCGGCGCGTGGATGTTTTCCAGAACCTCCGGGTCATCGGCCACATCTGCAAGGGGATGTCCATAGTTAAAGTAGCTGGTAGCGTGGGGATCAAACTCCATGCCCCACGGATCTACGTAGTGGCCGCTTTCAATCTCATGAGAGCGTCCGGAGGAAAGCGCAAGCTCCACCTTCTCGGTGTCGTCCATTTCAGAAAAGAACATTGAAGAAATTGCGGAAGCCTGCGGATTTGCAAGTTCTTCGCATTTTATACGGACATTCCGCAGGGCAACGGGTATGACGCCGAATGCGTTCCGGAAAACATTGACATAGAATCAGGGACGTCAAAAGGGACGGTTCTCTTTGATATAGAGACAGAAACTTTCTGAACATAGTTAAAAAAATAACACAATGCGGAAATATAAAAAAAATCATTGTATTATGGCAGAAATTGCAAAATACATCTTGCAAACACATGACAAAGATATTATAATGAGTTTACAAATTCTGA
>CADBNA010000437.1 GCA_902795835.1 uncultured Lachnospiraceae bacterium
TCAACCGGTGTTATCTCGATGAACCCCTCTGCGTTTTTCGCATTTTTTGTCATGCCGGGAACCTCGTTTGCAAAGCTGAAAGCACCATCTTTCGTCGCAAACAGATATCCTTTCTTCATCGTTTCACCACATTTCGGACAATTCATGGTACTATCCTCCTTATGATTGTTCCCGGGTGACGCACCCTGACTTATTTCAAAATAATTGTACCATGCACAGGACGTCGCTGACAAGCTGATCCCTGCTGAAAGATTATTTGCCAAAAGGACAGAAACCGCCTCCATACAACTAAAAAGGCTTCCCTTTTCAGCAAAAAAGGCCCATACTGAAGATGTATTAAGCGAGAAAGGGGGCCGCCCATGAGAGCAAAGACTGTCATTTCTGTGATCGCCGCAATTATTGCCCTGGCGGCACCAGTCCGCGCAAATGTTTATTTCTCGGATCCTCATGTGATAGAAAAAAAGAAGAAAATCATTCAGCCCAAGGAAATACCGCCGGATATCCTGTGGGAGGCACTGGAACTGCCGATGGGGGATATCGGACGGCTGGTCATTCCGGAGCTGGGCATCAATGTCCGCGTTTACTACGCGCAATGCTACGAAGAAGAGGAAAATCAGGCTATAACAGATCTGCCGGATACGGCCATATGGCAGGATTATTCCATGGAATACGGTTCTGACAGCCAGCCGCTCCTGGCCGATCACTGGAACCAGGGATTCGTTAATCTGCATTATGCAGTGCCCGGAGAAACAGCGGCATACATCGTACAGCCCAACGGCGGTGTGAAGACTTACCGCTGCGTGAAAAGAGACTACGGACATAACGATGAACACTGTATATTTGACGAAGACGGGTATCTGGCACCCAGACAGAACAGAGGCGGCATATGCATGTATACCTGCAACGGCAGCTGGCAGGATGTCATATTCACATACTGGCAGCCGGAATGAATCTCCGGGAAGACCATTCCGATATTGCACTGAAAAAGGGCGGCATCTCTGCCGCCCCGTACATTTTCATACTGCTGCTGTTTATCCGATGAAGTTTGCGTTTACCCAGCCGCTCTTGTTGATCCTCGGCGCCCAAATCCAGATGTAGGACTGTCCGTCGCCGCTGACGCCGCTGCCGTTGCCGATGATCTGCACGCTGTCGCCGTTGTACAGCTGGCCGATCTCATTTCTGTAGTCGTAATAAGGCTCTGTCCGGACTGCCAGCCACCCGGTCTGCAGGTTGCAGACGGTTTTCCACGGGCCCTCATACAGGCCAACCTTGCCGTCGGCACCGCCGGTGATCTCACTCAGTTCACTCTCCGTAATTTTTTTCAGCTCAACATTCATATTCTCTTTCATGGCTTTTCCTTTCCGGCCTGATAGTTTCAGGCCTTTCCTTTTCCTTACCCTGTTGTTTTTGAGGTCTCATAACTGCCGGTTTCCCGGGTCCTTTTGTTCTTTCCGATAGTCATGATAGCAGACCGAATGTCACAGAAATGTCACACGAATGCTTTTTTCCGTGAATCATGAAAAACGCCGCGTGCGGCATACTTGCGATCGTACTTCTGATCTGGCTGCTTCCGCAGATGCCGGTTTCCCTGCCGGGGGCGCTGCTGATCGTTCTTTTCGGATTCTTCTTCGGGGCTGTTTCCTCCCGGATTGTCGGCCTGGTCGGCAGCAGCAACTCTCCCGTATCGGGCATGACAATTGCAACTCTGCTCTTTGTAACGCTTATTATGAAGGTAACAGGGCATGTCGGACCGGCCGGACTGATCGCTGCAATTGCCATCAGTTCTATTGTCTGTATTACAGCCGCCATAGCCGGAGACACATCTCAGGATCTCAAGACAGGATTCCTTCTCGGTGCCACACCGAAGAAGCAGCAGATCAGAGAGTTTCTTGGAATACTGGTCTCCGCAGCCGTAATCGGAGGCGTGCTGATGCTCCTTAACAATGCCTGGGGGTTTGGCTCGAAAGAGCTTGCCGCACCGCAGGCAACACTGATGAAAATGATCGCAGAGGGCGTTATGGACGGGAATCTCCCGTGGCCGCTGATCTTTATCGGAATGTTCATCGCCGTAGTAATTGAGATCCTGCATATCCCGGTCCTTCCGGTCGCAATCGGGCTCTACCTGCCGCTGGAGCTTTCCAGCACCATAATGCTCGGGGGCGCGGTGCGGTATCTGGCGGACAAGGGATTTTTCGGAAAGAGAACAGGCAGCTCCGGATCGGGCATCCTCCTCTGCTCAGGCATGATTGCAGGTGAAGGCATCATCGGAATCCTCCTGGCGGTTCTCGCTGTAGCCGGTGTTGCAGACAGGCTTGACATATCCGGCCATCTGAATTTTGGTATTGCAGGAGGGCTGCTGCTGCTGGCTTTGCTGGCCGCTGCAGTCAGCGCTGCCGGCACCGCACCGAAAAGGGAGAAGCCGGATCAGTAAAGCTCTCTGTCTTGTTATTCTCCCGGCGGCATGCTAGGATAAACGTATGCACTACTTTCACCGGCCTGTCAGGCCAGTGTTTCCGTAAA